>SKYG01000315.1 GCA_007128045.1 Bacteroidales bacterium
ATCGATGTCATCAAAGCCATTAAGCAGACAATTCTTTTTATAGGCACTAATTTCAAATGATTCTTCAGTACCATCAGCAAGATTGGTGATGGTTTGCTGTTGCAGGTCTACTTTAACAAGTATTGAAGGATCTTTTTCAATCGTTTGAAACAACGATTTCACAAAAGACTCTGATACCTGTACCGGTAACAACCCATTATTAAGGGCATTACTCTTAAATATGTCTGCAAAGAAGCTTGAAACAACCACTTTGAATCCGTAGTCATAAATAGCCCATGCTGCATGCTCACGGCTACTTCCGCTACCGAAATTCTTTCCGGTGATCAACAGTTCTCCTTTATATATAGGGTTGTTAAGGACAAAGTCCGGATTAGGCTGACCACCAGGCTTATACCGCCAATCACAAAATAAATTGGCGCCAAAACCGTCACGGGTGGTAGCTTTCAAAAAACGGGCAGGGATTATTTGATCAGTATCTACGTTTTCGATAGGCATCGGCACGCAGGTAGATGTTAGTGTATGGAATTTTTCTACAGGCATTTTGGGTGTTGATTTGTTGATTTGTTGATTTGTTGATTTGTTATAGGGACAGTACCTGGCTTGTCCATGTTGAATTGTTGATTTGTTTGGCCTGTCCACATAATAACTAGTCTGTTAACCAAACAGGTCTCTGGGGTCGATGATCTTTCCTGTAATGGCCACTGCGGCAGCCGTAACAGGGCTTGCCAGCATGGTGCGTGCACCGGGACCTTGCCGGCCCTCAAAGTTTCTGTTAGAGGTAGATACGGCATACTTACCCGCTGGTATTTTGTCTTCATTCATGGCCAGGCAGGCAGAGCATCCGGGCTGACGCATTTCGAAACCAGCCTCTTCCAGTATCTGCCGCAATCCTTCCTTTTCAGCCTGAGCCTCCACTTGTTTGCTGCCGGGTACGATCCAGGCTGTAATGTTATCAGCCTTTTTTTTGCCTTTGACAAAGCCTGCAAACATTCGCAGGTCTTCTATTCGGCCATTGGTACAACTGCCAACAAAGACATAATTCACTTCCTTGCCAATCATCTCTTCTCCCGGAGAAAAGTTCATGTAGGACAATGATTTCATAAAAGAGGTTTTGGATGTGTCATCCACCTCTTCCAGCAAAGGAATACGACCCGATATGCCAACGCCCATTCCCGGGTTGGTGCCATAAGTGATCATGGGCTCAATGTCAGCAGCGTCAAAAACGAGTTCCTTATCAAACACTGCATCCGGGTCGCTTGGCAAGGTTTTCCAATAAGCTACAGATTTATCCCATTGATTTTCTGAAGGTGCCTGCTCGCGACCTTTTATATAGTCAAAGGTTGTTTCATCAGGAGCGATCAGGCCTCCACGTGCTCCCATCTCAATGCTCATATTGCAGATGGTCATTCTTGCTTCCATGGAAAGGTTTCGTATTGCCGACCCGGCGTATTCAACGAAATACCCTGTGGCACCGCCTGTAGATATTTGTGAGATGATATACAAGATAATATCTTTTGATGTGACACCTTTGGATAAAGCACCTTCAATGGTAATGCGCATCCTTTTGGGACGAGCAAGGATCAGGCACTGACTGGCAAGTACCATTTCCACCTCACTGGTACCAATGCCAAAAGCGATCGTTCCGAAAGCACCGTGTGTCGAGGTATGGCTGTCGCCACAAACGATGGTCATCCCTGGTTGAGTGATTCCCAGTTCTGGTCCGATCACATGAACGATACCATTATATGGATGGTTCAGACCATACAAATTGATGCCATGATCCTGGCAATTTTTATTCAGGGTATTCACCTGTACCCTGCTCAACTCATCATGAATGCTGAGGTGTTGGTCGCGGGTTGGAATATTATGATCAGCCGTGGCAACAGTTTTTTCGGGGCGAAACACCTTCAGCCCTCTATTGTTCAAACCGCTAAAAGCCTGCGGGCTGGTTACCTCGTGAATAAAATGACGGTCAATATAGATCATGCTGGTGGCATCATCTATATTGGCCACCACATGTGCGTCCCAGATTTTATCGATTATAGTTTTTCCAGACAAAGCAAGAAGTATTTAAAGGTTTATGAAATTTTTCCTATAGCATCTAAAAATGCCTCCACTGAGGCTGTAACAATATCAGTGTGTGCAGAGAAGCCATAAAAGATGTTTCCTTTATGTTCGACCTGAACATGAACCTTTCCAAGGTCATCGCTGCCACGTGTGATGGCCTGAATAAGAAACTCTTCCAGGCGCACACGGCGTTTTACAAGATTTTTGACAGCTGTGAATGACGCATCAATAGGGCCATTGCCGGAGGCTGTCTCTGTAAATACGTCACCATTAAAGCTTACAGCGACGGTGGCTGTGGGAATGGTTGATTTTCCGCATACCACCTGCAGAGAGACAAGCTCAATAGGTCTTTTGCCTTTCAATTTCTCACGACCTACCAGTACTTCAAGGTCCTCTTCTGTGATGTCCTTTTTCTTGTCGGCCAGATCAAGGAAGCGTTCGTATATCTCATCAAGTTCGGGCGTTTCAAAGCTATAGCCTAACAGCTGCAGTCTGTGCTTCAAAGCAGCCCTGCCGCTACGGGCTGTAAGCACGATCGATGATTCCTTAACCCCAACTTCTGCAGGATCGATGATCTCGTAGTTTACACGATGCTTTAGCACACCATCCTGATGGATTCCTGATGAATGGGCAAAAGCGTTGCGACCAACAATGGCCTTGTTGGGCTGCACCGGCATGCGCATCAGGGTAGACACCAGTTTACTGGTTTTCATGATCTGCTGGGTGTCAATATTGGTGGTAAAATCAAGGCTTTTATGGCTCTTAATTGCCATAACAACCTCTTCGAGAGAGGTGTTGCCGGCACGTTCGCCAATACCATTGATGGTTACCTCTACCTGGCGTGCACCATTGAGAATACCAGAAATAGTATTTGCAGTGGCCATACCCAGGTCATTATGGCAATGCGTTGAGAGAATGGCTTTATCGATGTTCGAAACATTGTTCATCAGGAACGCGATCTTTTCTCCATATTCATTAGGAAGGCAATACCCGGTAGTATCAGGAATATTCACCACCGTTGCCCCGGCTCTGATTACAGCTTCCACAACTTTTGCCAGAAACTCATTATCGGCACGACCAGCATCTTCTGCATAAAATTCTACGTCATCGACAAATTTGCGTGCATACTTAACACTATCAATGGCGCGCTGCAGTATGTCGTCAGGATTAGACTTAAGCTTATACTTAATATGAATCTCCGACGTTCCAATGCCTGTATGTATTCGCTTTCGCTTGGCATATTTCAGGGCATCGGCCGCCACTTCAATATCCTTCTTGATCGCCCGGGTAAGTCCGCATATAATGGGATTTTGAACCGCTTTGGAAATCTCCACGACAGAGGTAAAATCGCCAGGGCTGGATATCGGAAATCCAGCTTCAATCACATCTACGCCGAGCTTTTCAAGTTGCCGGGCTACCTCAATTTTTTCAATGGTATTCAACTGACAGCCAGGAACCTGTTCCCCGTCGCGCAAAGTAGTATCAAAAATGATGATCTTGTTGTCCATGTCTTTTGGTTTTTTGGATTGTTTTTTTGGATTGACCGATAGCTATGTATACTTATTTCTGACTTTCCGGCCTTAATTTTCTTACGGCAGAACCTGCTTGCCAGATTTCAGATTCACGCAATTCTTTCAGTTCAACCTCCAGCTTCTCACGATAATCGGGTTGACTGTTGGCATCGATAGCCCGCTGTGATTCATTGCCTTTGGCTACCTCCTGATATAGTTCACTGAAAACGGGAAGTGTGGCATCGCGGAATCTTTTCCACCAATCCAATGCACCCCTTTGGGCTGTTGTGGAGCAATTTGCATACATCCAGTCCATGCCATTTTCTGCCACCAATGGCATCAGGCTCTGGGTCAGCTCTTCCACAGTTTCATTAAAAGCTTCGGATGGTGTGTGTCCGTTTTCCCTGAGAACGTGGTACTGAGCTGCAAACAAGCCTTGAATGGCGCCCATAAGTGTACCGCGCTCTCCGGTTAGGTCGCTATATACTTCCTTTTTAAACGTGGTTTCGAACAGATAACCGCTACCCACTCCGATACCCAACGCGATAACTCGTTCTTTAGCCTTTCCTGTTGCATCCTGAAAGATGGCATAGCTCGAATTCAAACCCCGTCCTTCGAGAAACATCCTGCGAAGGCTGGTTCCCGAACCTTTAGGTGCAATAAGAACCACATCTACATCGGCAGGGGGTATAATTCCAGTTTGCTCTTTAAATGTGATGCCAAATCCATGCGAGAAATAAAGCACCTTGCCTGCACTTAGGTGTTTTTTCACTGTTGGCCATAAGGCAATCTGACCTGCATCAGAAAGCAAATACTGAATTACTGTTCCCCGCTCCAGGGCTTCCTCTATTGGAAAGAGCGTCTTACCAGGTTCCCAGCCATCTGCAACCGCTTTATCCCAGGTCTTAGAACCCTGACGCTGGCCCACGATTACATGAAATCCATTGTCTTTCAGATTAAGGGCCTGACCAGGACCTTGTACACCATAGCCGATAACAGCAATGGTTTCATCTTTCATTACTTCTTTTGCCTTCGACAAGGGAAACTCTTCCCTTGTTACTACGTTTTCTTCTACTCCACCAAAATTAATTCGTGCCATAATAAAGATTGTTTGTTTGTTGATTTGTTTGTTTGTTGATTTGTTCTTTCGACTTTTGACCTTTGACCTTTGACTCCGTGTAAGGTAATCGTTAACCAATGTATAGCCGAACGTACACATGCTTATTTTCTTGTATCTTCTTCCAGTTTACGAAGGAAATCTGTTAAAGGTTCTTGTTTTAGTTTATTAACAGCTACCCGGCCAGAGCGTGTAAACTGGGTGACACCGTAGGGGTCAAGCTTGTCAAAAAGCTCTTGTGTTTCAGCTTTATGTCCGGTTTTTTCAATGACAGTATACTCCGGAGTCATCTCGAGTATTCTGGCGCTATACTTTCTTACCAGGTATTCCACATCATTTCCGTTCAGCAGGGCTTCTGTCGGAACTTTATACAAAGCTACCTCCTGGTGAACAATTTCATCTTGAGCAAACACGTATGCTTTTAACACATCAATACGTTTTTCGATTTGTCTGACGAGCTTTTCGATATCTTCGCGGGTTGAGAATACCACAATAGTAAACTTATGGATCCCTTTGATGGCAGATTCTGATGTGGTCAGGCTCTCTATATTGATATGTCTTCTGGTAAACACGGTGGTGATCTGACTCAGCAGGCCAACCCGGTTCTCAGAATATATTGTAAGGGTGAATTCTTGTTTCATATGTATAAGATTTGTCTAAAGGTCTAAAGGTCTGAAAGTCTGAAGGTCTGAAAGTCTGAAGGTCGAAAAGCTGAGCGAAGCTGAGCGAAGCGAAGTCCCGGATGCATGTTCGGGAGCTCACCAAGTACTCATAATCATGCGTCTGTGCGTCATAGTGTTTGTCATGGAAGCTTAAAATGTTAATATTCTAGTTAGATGGGACTTGCCTATATTACTCCAGGCGGATATCGCTGATGGATGCACCGGCAGGTACCATTGGAAACACATTGCCTTCTTTTTCCACTACCACTTCCATAAGGAATGGACCATCAGACTCGGCCATCTCTTTTATCGCGGCATCCAGGTTTTTTCTGTCGGTCACCTTTACTGACGGAAGATAATATCCCTTGGCTATCGTCTGAAAGTCTGGGTTGATCATTTCTGTTGAAGCGTATCGCAAATCAAAGAACAGTTCCTGCCATTGCCTCACCATCCCAAGAAAATTGTTATTGAGTAACACAATCTTTACCGGAACCTTTTCCTGATATATTGTGCCGAGTTCCTGAATGGTCATTTGAAAGCCACCGTCGCCTACAAACAACACAACAGGCCTGTCAGGTTTACCCATTTTTGCACCAATGGCAGCAGGTATCCCAAAACCCATGGTACCCAATCCACCAGATGTTACAACGCTACGTGTTTGTTTGAAGCGAAAGTACCGGGTTCCCACCATTTGATGCTGACCAACATCAGTAACCATGATGGCATCATCGTTGAATGCAGCAGATACTCTGTGTACCACCTCACCCATTGAGAGTTCCGGCTTGCTGGGGTTCAGGTCTTTATCGATCAGGCGCTCATGCTCCACCCGCGAACAGGCATGAAACTCTTGCAGCCACTCGCTATGATCGTTACTGCTAACTTTCTCGGTAAGCCTGGGCAACGTATCTTTCACATCACCCAGCAGAGGTACATCAGCATGCATGATTTTATTGATTTCAGCAGGATCAATTTCCATATGGATGATCTTGGCTTTGGTAGCATACTTTTTGGTATCGGCTGTAACCCTGTCGTCGAACCGCATACCGATACCCAATATCAGGTCAGCTTCATTGGTCTTTATGTTCGGCCCGTAATTTCCATGCATGCCCAGCATCCCGACATTGAGGGGATGGTCGGTTGGAAGGGCTGACAGCCCCAGGATGGTCCAGGCAGCAGGGATACCGGTTTTTTCGATAAAAGCAAGCAGTTCCTTTTCTGCACCACCAAGTACAACGCCTTGTCCGATAAGTGCCAGCGGTTTTTTGGCCAGATTGATCAGTGAAGCTGCCTCTTCGATCTTGTCCTGCTCTGCGACATGTACCGGAGTATAGCTTCTGATCGACTTCATGCGCTGGTATTGGAACATAAACTTTCCAAATTGAGCGTCTTTGGTAATGTCCAGCACAACAGGCCCTGGTCTGCCATGTCTGGCAATATAGAACGCTCTGGCAAAAGCCCAGGGGATATCTTCAGGGCGTGTGATCTGGTAGTTCCACTTGGTAATGGGTTGTGTAATGCCTACCACATCAATTTCCTGGAAGGCATCGGTTCCTATCAGGGTTGATCCGACCTGTCCGGATATCACCACCACCGGTGTGGAATCGAGCATGGCATCAGCTATTCCTGTCACTGCATTGGTGGCAGCCGGACCGGATGTTACCAGCCCGACACCTACTTTTCCGGTAACCCTGGCATAGCCCTGTGCTGCATGGATGGCGCCCTGTTCATGCCTTACCAGCACATGCTTCAGCCTGTCAGAATATGAATATAAGGCATCATAAACAGGCATGATGGCCCCTCCGGGATAACCAAACATCAAATCGACACCTTCGGCCAACAGGCACTCCATAACGGCTTCAGCACCGGTTATCATCCTGGCCTCGGTTTTTTGCTCTTTCGTGGTTTCAAAAGTTTGTGCATCCATAAAAATATATTTAGCCCCAATTACAGGGGAATTCATGGTTCATTTTATAATTGGTAAACAGATCACATCAACAAATTAACAAATCAACAAATCAACTTTAATATCCTATTTTTCTCTCGGGTACGATCCGAATAGCACCTTTATCGGCCGATGACACGAGGGCGGCATACACTTTAAGTGCATCCGACACATGTCTCTTACGTGCTCCAGGTTTATAGGCCTGATTACCTTTTGCCAGTTCCTGCTGGTGGCGTTGTTTTAGTTGCTCATCACTGATATCAAGATTAATCTGTCGTTTTGGGATATCAATGATAATTTTATCCCCGTCTCTGACCAGCGCGATGGCACCACCAGAAGCAGCCTCAGGCGACACATGTCCTATCGACAGGCCACTGGTTCCGCCAGAGAAACGACCATCAGTGATCAAGGCACAATCCTTACCAAGCCCTGAGGATTTCAGGTAAGAGGTAGGATACAACATTTCCTGCATGCCAGGCCCTCCACAGGGTCCTTCATACCTGATCACGACTATATCACCGGCTTTAATTGAATTGGCAAGTATCGCATCACAGGTGTCATCCTGAGATTCAAACACCCTGGCAGTACCCTCAAAAACCCATATTGACTCATCAACACCGGCTGTTTTTACGATACAGCCATCAAGGGCGATATTTCCAAACAATACGGCCAACCCACCATCTTTCATATATGCATGGTCAAAAGACCGGATACAACCTGATTCCCTGTCAAGGTCGAGGCTGGGATACTTTTTTTGCTGTTCGCCCATCTCCAGGGCACGGAAGCCACAGGGGGCACTGAAATATGTATCGAAGGCCTTTTCTGTTGCCTCTGGCTTTCGAACATCATACTCATTGATGGCATCATTGAGTGTTGGATAATCGACCCGTCCGACACTGGTGTCAATCATGCCGGCATCTCTCAACTCAGCAAGTATTCCCATAATTCCACCAGCCCTGTTCACATCCTCCACGTGATAATTACTGGCAGGTGCTACCTTACATAATACCGGTGTTTTTTTGGATAAAGCATCAATATCTCTCATGGTAAAATCAACACCTGCTTCTTGGGCGATGGCGAGAAGGTGGAGTACCGTATTGGTAGATCCGCCCATGGCAATATCCAGCGTCATGGCATTCATAAAAGCTGTTCTGGTGGCAATGGAGCGAGGCAGCACAGAAGCATCGTCATCGCGGTAAAAACCATACGCCATGTCAACGATCAGTGCGGCGGCATCTTCAAACAACCTTAACCTGTTCTTATGGGTAGCCACGACCGTTCCGTTTCCGGGAAGTGCCAGGCCAAGAGCCTCATTCAGGCAGTTCATCGAATTGGCGGTAAACATCCCGGAACATGATCCGCAGGTAGGACAAGCATGTTGTTCGATTTGCAGCAATTCATCGTCACCAACAGAAGGGTCTGCTGCCATGACCATGGCATCGACCAGGTCGAGCGACTTGTCGCCATGTTTCCCGGCTTCCATGGGACCCCCGGAGACAAAAACAGTAGGGATGTTCAAACGCATGGCTGCCATCAGCATGCCCGGTGTGATCTTGTCGCAATTGCTGATACATACCAGGGCATCCGCCTTATGGGCATTCACCATATATTCAACGCTGTCAGCAATCAGGTCGCGCGAAGGCAGTGAATACAGCATCCCATCATGCCCCATGGCAATGCCATCATCAACGGCAATGGTGTTGAATTCTGCGGCATAGCATCCGTGCTTTTCAATCCACTTCTTCATTTGTTGCCCAACAGGATGCAGGTGGGTATGCCCGGGAACGAACTGGGTAAATGAATTGGCAATGGCAATAAGGGGTTTGCCCATCTGCTCATCCGCCATTCCTGTAGCCCTCCATAAACTGCGGGCTCCGGCATTTAACCGTCCCTGCGTTGTGGTATTGCTTCTCAGCGATTTTATCATAAAACCATATTTAAACAGAAAAGCCCCCTCGCTTTCGAAGTGAGGGGGCTTAAACTTTTATTTTTGTTGTTACACACCAATCTCACTTCTTTTCGAAATACCAAAAAGAATAATGGTAATAAGTAGGGTGGTTCCAAAGTATTTCATGTTCTGAGCAAATTGCGACCACAAATTTAGGGGAAAATCCATTCAAACAAACATTTAACAGGCTTTTTTTTCATTTTTTTAACCTGCGTTCCCATAAAACACTGCTATAATGACACTTACAAAAAATAAAACACAACATATTTTTGCATATCAATCCAACATCGCTGCAAAGTTATGCAAATCAAGACTGGAATACAGATCTCCGGGCCAGTTAACGCCTCAATTTTTTAAGAATATTTCTTTTGATCATCAGAAAAGCTGCTGCAAAACAACATGCAGAGAATATCCATCCCAGGTAAGCTGTTGCTTCGGGTTTAACAGCTATTGACACAATACCGAGCAATAAAAATACGATTGATACAGCAATCAACAGATTGATTCGAAAAAGTCGTGTTTTATCTCTTGGGGCTGATTTCATTGGTAATATGATAATTAATCCAGAAAAGTCATTTCGGCAGCATACGTTTTTCCGCCTTCAGCTCTGTTTCGACACCTTGATCACCACAGTAGATCATCCATTCATCCAGGGCTTTTCTCATTTGGATGATCCTTTGCGCATAATGGGGGTCGTTGGCCAGGTTAACCAGATTCTGGGGGTCATTGATCACATCATAGAATTCTATTGCTGCCCTGTATCTGTATGCGTTAATCTGCTGCCAGGCATAAGAGTTACGAAGGCTGGCCCTCTCCCAGCTATGCCAATAATTAAAGGCCTGCTCCTTTTCTGTAATGTTATTTTTGAATTTTTTGGCATGATTTAAATTTACAATCAGGCGGTATTCTCCATCGGTTACCGTTCTTATGGCATACTGTTCAGGTCCATCGACGATCCCTCTGGATGTCTGCATTCCGAATGAAAGTTCTTTATGTTCTTCTGTTTCACCCAGAAGGACAGCTTTTAAACTTCCCCCATCAAGACCAGCAGGAATCTCTGCACCAGCAAGCTCAATCAAGGTTGGAACAACATCATTATAATCGGCCAAAGCATGGGATACAGTTCCAGGTTTTACAACGCCCGGGTATTTTACGATGAACGCCGTACGCAACCCAGCTTCATAGCATGTCCATTTCGCAAACGGGAATGCACTTCCATGCTCACTGCTGAATATCACGATGGTATTGTTCTGTATTCCGTATTTTTTCAGTATATTGATAGCCTCACCAAACTGTCCATCAAGGTATTCAACTTCAGCCAGGTAACTGGCATAGGCCTTTCGTGTTTCAGGGGTATCAACCCAGTTGCCGGGCAGGATTAATCTTTCAGGGTCATACCTTGCAGCCTGACCGAGGTCCCATGGTGTATGTGGCTCATTGGAGCACACAAACAACAAGAAAGGTTCGTAATGATTGACTGCGTCTGCAATAAACAAATCAACAAGAGAGAAATCGGGGTTATCCCCTTCTCCGAGGTATTCAAATCTGAATACCTTTTCAGGCCCTATATCTCTTTTCCCGGATAAGGCGACCCTGTACCCGGCTGGTTCCAGGTAATCTATAACGGTTTTTGTATCAGGATAGACAAAGGTTTGATTGGGATAAGCTCCGGATCGAAGCGGGTATATGCCGGTAAATAGGTTGTGTCTGGTTGGAGAGCACATGGGAACAGCCTGATAAAACCGTGTAAACAGCATCCCATCCCTGGCGAGCTGATTAATATTTGGGGTTCTGGCATCTATACTTCCATAGCATCCAATGTCCCAAAACGTAAGATCATCTGCAAGAAAAAACAATATATTTGGGGGAGGTTCTTTTATTGACTCATCGGTAGTGCATGAGGCACAAAATACAAACACCAGCAATCCCATGATCATACCCGGTAATTTATGCTTAATTGCACCCATGTTTTAAAGCCATTAAATGACACATCAAATCAATCTGACAACAACAGCCTGGGTTATTTTAGCAACTTCATGCCAAAACCAGGGGCATCTGATACGGAGATCAATCCATCTTTCAATTCATAATTACCGTAGTCAATGTCGTCCGACAAGCACGTGACTCCTTCTATTGTTGGTATATTTCCTTGTGCAGCAGCCAATTGCACGGTATAATTTGTTTTAAGCCTGTCGCCCCATGCGTGAGGACTTGCCAGTATTCCGCGCGACATAAGGTTCTTATTAAAATGTATCCAACGTGAAAACCCGTACCCAAAGATGTCGACCAGGTGAACATCAAGTATTCCTTCCTCCATCATGGTGCCAAGTACCTCATGATCAGGTCTGGCCTCACCATCAGCATACAAGGTTTCGGAAAATCCATTCAGGTTCATCCACTGTTTTAGTTGTCTGCCTTTCTCCAGTTCCTCATAGAATGGTTCTTCAACCCAATAAATAGGTACATCTTTCACCCCTGATAAAAATGCAATGGTATCATCAAGTGAGTAGCTATCGTTGGCATCAACAAGAATATCCATCTTCCGGTCTTGAAACTGATCATGGATCAGCTTTACGATCTCAATATCTTTTTCAAGTCCTTCCGCGTGAGGATACCATCTGCCACTCCTTCCAATTTTTGCTTTGAGTTGGCGGTACCCATAATTATAATCCCACTCACAATTGGTCAGTACCCGGTCCCAGCCCTGAAACGTACCATCTTCGTCAAGTTCATCAAGGTATACCATGCCGCTGTAAATGGGAAACTGTCTGATGCCATTAGCACCAAGAAGCTGATATACAGGTTTCCTTAAGATATTTCCAACCAGGTCGAATAAGGCAATATCAAAGTCTGCCAGATTTGCATCAAGAATACCGTTGACCGGGTCGATAAGCTCCGTGAGTTTTTTACCATCGATCAGTTCTGTGGTATTCTGAGCCCGGGGTCGTGACAAGCCCCAACCCGAGGCTCCCTGATTGGTGTGGATGCGCACAACAAAGCTGTTTCTGTATTGCCCGTGAATGTCTCTTGCCCCATTTCTACCCACCAGTCTGGGCCAATAATACGATGCCTCAATGAATTCCACACGATCAATAATATGTTGTGCCAATTCAGCATTTCCGTTATTTAGTGGATGAGCTTTCAGTCCGGCAATGCCTGGCATTGTTATCAAGCCCGCTGTATATATTCCCGATGATCGTATGAAGTTCCGTCTGTTCATTCGCATGCAATTTGGCAAAAACCCCACTTTATCGTAAAACTACCGAAAGTTAAAAAAACTTTCGGTATAAATTTACATTTATTGGGTTTTTACGTTTTTCAACTACTGGTTTTTCACTTATGAATATTAATATGTTTAATTGATGACAGTATTAATATTAATCTGATCAAAAAAAGACTGTCTCACAGCCATTATCAAACTATTGAGACAGTCTCTTGTACAGTTCATCCTAGGTTTGAACTCTGATCAGTATGCAATAAGTATCTTACTCAACAACAGGTTTCGTTGTATAAATACCAATATCAAATGAAGATTGTTCCTCCTGGGCATTTAACTCAACAGCAATGGTATTTAATCCTTTTTTCAGGTAAGGCAGGGCATTGTGCAGCAATTCATGTGAATAGTCGCGCTTACGTCCACCCCTGTCTTCATGCTCCAAAACAAGCTGTCCGTTAATGTATACTTTAATAGTTGACCTGGGGAGATAGTGCTTCAGATACAAACGATCAGGTATATCCATCACATGAAAATCTCTTCTAAGATAAATGGTCTCTCCTGTCCAATCGGTATACTCTGAAAGGAAGAAGTTGTCGTAGGTACTTAAGGGCGCCTTCACCTGATCCCAGGCCCGGTCGTTGAATGAAGCATCCTTCCAGGAGTCACCGTGTTTTGCATAAGACACTTTCCATTTCTGAGGTTTCAATTCTGAGTCTGACAGGATAATTGATGGCTTCCACCATTGCTTGAACAATTGCTCTGTGTGTCGTTTAAAGCTGGCTGGATCGACCTTGACAAACTTTCTGTCATAGGTGATCAACCCATTCACTTCTCCTTCCACGTCGGTTGTTTGTGTATATATGGCACCGGCAAGGCCCCATCCCGTCAAAGGGGCGGTTTTATCAATCAGGTCATACAAGGTTTTCTGAAACTCTTCCTTGCTATAATAGGTCAGGTATCCCCAGTTTCTCTGATCCCACCACAGGTGGCCTTCAACAGGCCATCCCAGGCCGCCAAACTCGCCAAGTACTGAGGCCCTGTTTTTCTCCGTTGGTGCCATGCCGGGGCCTGGATAGATGTGAACATCCCTGACATCACCTACACCACGATCAGCCCAACCACTGGTGGCATTTGACAGTCGTGAAGGATCATAATCCATCATCCATTGATTGACCCTTTCCGTGTCATATTGGCCCCATCCTTCATTAAATGGCACCCACATGATGATTGAAGGGAAGTGATAGAAATTATCAATCATAGCCTTTAGCTCAGCTTCAAATTGGATGGCTGATTCGCGTGGCCTGTCTGCATCCGGATCCCAGGCCTGGATGCGAAGGTCGTTAAAATAATTTCCATTGGGCATATCCTGCCAAACCAGTACGCCCATTCTGTCACAATGGTAATAATAGCGTTGTGATTCAATTTTCACATGCTTACGGATTACATTAAATCCCATCTCAAGACTTTTTTCGATGTCGAACAGCATGGCTTCTTCCGTTGGAGGGGTATACAAACCATCAGGCCACCATCCCTGGTCAAGCAATCCCCAATGAAACACCGGTTCATTGTTCAGCAGCATGTATGTATGTCCGTTATGATCTTGCCCCATAGATATCTTACGCATGCCAAAATAACTTGATACTGCATCAACGACTTGCCCGGAGGTAGCCGAAAGTTCAATGTCAAGGTCATACAGGAAGGGGTCATCGGGCGACCAGATTCTTGGATTAGATACAGGCAATGTCAGAAACAGCTGACGCGAACCGGCTCCAACCGTAGCCTGGGTTCTTGCCACTTCTACCGATCCCTGCCGGGCTATTACAGTAAGCCGTTGCGCTTGTTGTGATCCGGAAAGGTCAACCCGCAGGTTCAACACCTCTGCATCCAGATCGGGTGTTGGCCTGATGTATTCTATATAGCTGTTGGGAACAGGTTCCAGCCAGACAGTTTGCCAGATACCCGTAACGGGTGTGTACCAGATACCCCTGGGGTTGGCAACCTGCTTTCCCCGGGGCTGTGTTCCATTGTCGGTGGGATCCCATACCCTTACAACCAGTTCTTGCTGACCATCTTTTAGATAAGGTGTGATGTCGAAAGAAAAGGCATCGTACCCCCCCCTATGCATACCAACCTCCGTACCATTAAGATAGATAACAGCTTCCCAATCCACAGCACCAAAATGAAGCAGCCATCGTCCATCATGACTGGAGGGAATATCAAGGCTGCGTTTATACCAGAGGTAGTTGTCTTCGCCAACCATTTTTTTGACGCCACTAAGGGATGACTCAACAGCGAATGGTACCAGTATGTTGCCCTGGTAGCGGGTTGGCTGGGGTCTGTTCTTATCTGCAATGGCATATTCCCAGAGGCCGTTCAGGTTGATCCAGTTGTCTCTGGTCATCTGAGGCCTGGGATATTCCGGCCATACATTATCCGGAGTCACTTCGCTCGTCCATGGTGTATCCATTGAATAACGCAATATATTGTCAGCACCTCGCTGGGCAGTAACGCCGGTGACAATAAATAATAGCAGTGCAAAAGAAATGCAAATGTTTAGTCGTTTCATCGTTTTAGAAAAAAGTAATTTAAATGATTAATAATAAATAAATAAATAATGATATTAGTTATTTTAAAATATCCACATCGCGTGTTTCCCTGGCCCAAGTGATATAGTCGTCATACACCAAAAGATTTGGTGAAAATGCCCCATCCTCCTGGATCATCAGGGATTTTTGAGAAAACACCGGATTGATAAACCACATGGGAGAAGTGGGAGTCATGTTTTGCGGACAAGATTGCTGAAACAAAGGGAAAGTTGCAAGTATTACTCCATATTGCTTGTATTTTTCCCTATATACCTGCAGGTAATTTTTTGGAAACCAGTCTCTGGAATAGAACAAATCCTGCCACTCCTGTGGGTTCATTCGATATGTATTGGCAATGCCACACCACTGGTACAGCAACAGCTCAGGGTCTCGCCCATATTTTGCACAAAAAGCCATGCCCTCAGGACTGTTTCCAAGTTTTTCCTCTCTCTTCTCGAGATACAGCCTGTGCAAAGAGAACTCAGGAATTATGATGGGTTTATCAGGCATGATGCTGCGCACAAATTCGAACGACTCATCAATCTGTTCGAGTTTCGAGATATGCAGGTGAACAGCGAGCCCTGTAATATGGTCATTTTCGTGTGCCATTCTGATCAGTTCCTGAACAGCAGGAACGGCTTGTTCGTCAGGCATAAACATACGGGGAAACGATCCGATAAAAATTTGCGGTGACCGGATCTCCGGATGGTCTTTAAAGAATGGAATCACGACCTGCTCCAATTGTCTTTCAGTAAATCTGACCAATGGAATAACCCCATCCTGACCAGGAAACATATCGGCACGTTTTGTCTCCAGATTCGGCTCATTGCCCAACTTGAACTGGTTTACATAAGGAGACAGCATATTTAGTATCCTGTGTTGCAGATCAAACAATTCACGTTCCAACTCAGAATCAGGATCTGGAATATCGAGATTGTATCGTCTGAAATCCCACCTGAAACCAAATGAAATCTTATACCCCCTTTTGCCTGCCTCGATTACATTCTGCAATCCCTTGTCAGTTTCAATATCAACGTTATTAAAGTAAAAATCCAGGATTCGGGGCGTGGTACGTACCCATCCGACCCCAGATTTTTCGATGTATTCAAAATCCATATAGATCGGATCATGATTATAATTGGCGCCCAGCACCTGTGCATTAACTGTCACGGAGTTACATGTAATCAAGCCATATATAACATAAGCAAATATGATACTAATGTTCAATATATTACTTGCCGGGATGCTTCTGGTAGCTACAATTTTTTTCATGTGTTTATATTTTTTC
>SKYG01000255.1 GCA_007128045.1 Bacteroidales bacterium
CAAACCGGTAAAGAACTTCAGTCCGTTGCGGTTGTAAGGCAAGTGGCTCGCCGTAAGCATGACGCCGGCATGTGCCTTCACCACCGTGCTCTTGGTGGTCATGAACATGGCCGGCGTAGATGCCAGCCCACAGTCGATCACATGTCCTCCCTGTGAAAGCACCCCTTCAGAGAAACTCTGCTTCAGTGATTCACCGGAAATGCGCGAGTCTACTCCCACAGCCACGATCAGCTCGGTACCATAACACTTACTTAGCCAATGGTAAAAAGCCTTTCCAAGCTGCCGAACCTTGTCGTCGTCGAGGTTCACCGCCTCACCGGCAATCCCTTCGATGGCCACACCCCTTATGTCGGAACCGTTCTGCAGCTCCTTCCAGCCATTCTTGTCTGATAAATGGTATGATGTCATGATCAATAATATGTTTAGAAGGTAATGATGGGTTCAACAAAAAACCACCTGCGAAGCTATTCCCTGCAAATGGTTGATAATCATGTGATTCCGCCAGGATTCGAACCTGGGACCCACAGCTTAGAAGGCTGTTGCTCTATCCAGCTGAGCTACGGAACCGACGCATCTTATAGACCTATTCTGAATGTATTCTATTCAACTATCGTAAAACAGGCCTGTGATTTTGGTGCCTCACAAGGAATCACCACGAACTGAAATCAGCCGCAAAGATACACCGATTCGATGAATTCTCAAAATAAAACTACATCATCCTATATGGTTCCGTATTTTTGTTTTTCTTTGTGGTGGGGAGTGGGGAGTTGCTTCATAGCACCCTGTCATCTCGAAGCGCAGCGAGAGATCCCATACAGATTGAGGGTTACGAATCATCATATTATGCAGAAGTTATGTTTTTTCAACAGTGTAAGCAGTTGGGGTGGTGGTGAGAAGTGGCATCACGACATGTCCGTCCGTCTTCATGAGATGGGCTTTCCTGTTATAGTGGTGGCTGGCAAGCGCAGTGAGCTGGGCATCAGGCTACGTGGCAGCGGCATAGAGCTGGAGGCGTTCCACATCACCAACCGCAGCTTTCTTAACCCCCTGAAGCTGATACAACTCGTCAGGTCGTTCAGGCGGCATGGCATTGACACCATCATACTGAACCTACCGTCCGACCTCAAAGTAGCAGGACTGGCAGCGCGGCTGGCGGGTGTCAGGCGCATCATCTACCGCCGAGGCAGCGCAATAGCAGTGCGCAACACCCTCTTAAACCGGTTCATCTTCAAGTACCTGGTCGACGACATCATCGCCAACTCTCAGGAGACCGCCCGCACCATACTGTCGCACAACCCGCACCTGTTCGACCCCAAAAAGATCCATGTTATCTATAATGGGATAGACCTGCAGGATTTTCGATGCCTTCCCGGCGATACACAAGGAACGGCAGAAGGCTTAAATACCCGTACGATACCCCACCCTGCTCCCGATCTGGCCTCCGGCCCATCCGGCCGGCTAGGCACCTTCGTCATCGGACATGCAGGCCGTTTTGCCAGACAGAAGGGGCAACATCTGTTGCTGGAGGCGGCCTCCAAGCTAAAAAACAGAGGGGTTGACTTCCAGCTTCACATGGCCGGTGCCGGACACCTTGAGGCCACATTGCGACAGGAGGTATCCGCCAGAAACCTGGAATCAGAGGTCTTCTTTACCGGATTTTCCCACGATATCAAATCATTTATGGAAGGTATCGACGTGTTCGTACTACCATCGCTATGGGAAGGCTTCGGCTATGTACTGGTAGAGGCTATGGCCTGCGGCAAGCCAGTAGTGGCCTTCGACACCAGCAGCAACCCCGAGATCATCGTCAACGATAAGACCGGCTTCCTCGTGGCGCCCTACAACACTGACGCCTTAGCCGACAGACTGGAGCAGCTTGCCACCAACAAGGTACTACGAAGCAGTCTGGGCAGTACCGGCCGGCAACGAGTCGAACAGCATTTCTCCATCGACAAGACCACCGAAGCACTCACCAGATTACTTACGGCTTAAACTGTTGAATTGTTAAATTGTTGAGAACATGATCAGTATCTACATTATCCCGTTACTGGTGGCCATGTTTCTGGCCATCAACATGGGTGGAAGCGGCACCGCACCAGCGTTTTCAGTAGCTTATGGAGCCAATATGATCCGACGAGACCTGATCCCGGGTCTCTTCGGTATCTTTGTATTTGCCGGAGCCATCATTGCCGGAAAAAAGGTAATACTTACTGTTAGTAACGACATCCTGCCCAGCGAGGTTGTTGGACTGACTCTGACTGTCGTCGTGCTGGCTTCGGTAGCCCTGTCGCTCTTTTTCGCCAACATGCTGCGTGTACCACAATCAACAAGCCAGTCGACCATCTTCGCCCTGACTGGTACGGCCATCTATCTTGACGTACTTCAGACCAGGCGACTGTTTATTGAAATCATTCCCACCTGGTTCATCGCCCCTATGCTGGCTTTTGCCATCACTTATGCCGTGGGATGGTTCATTATTCACCGCAGCACATGGCAGCAAAGCCGCCTCTGGCAGGTACTGCAAAAGCATCGCGGATTGCAGTACCTGGTGGTCGTCACCTCCTGCTACGTGGCCTTTTCTATCGGAGCTAACAACATGGCCAACGCCGCAGCCCCCGTGCTGGCCATGTCCACCAACCTCTTCAATATCGAGGTAGACAGCACCAACTTCTTTTTGCTTATGCTCATCCTGGTGTTTATGCTTGCCCCCATGTTCGGGCTCGGCAGCTCACTGATGGGCCACCGTGTGTTACAGACCACAGGCAAAGACATCGCCACCTTCGGTCCGCTGGGCGCCAGTCTCATCTCCATCATCACCGCCAGCATCCTGCTGGTATCCTCTCTCTGGAGGGGTATTCCCACCTCTTTGGTGCAGATGAATACCGCCGCCATCATAGCCCTGGGTATGGTTAAGAGCGGACACGTACACATCTGGTGCAATGCCCCGTTAAAGCGCATCTTTGTGATCTGGATCGTAGCCCCATTAATCTCCATGGCCATGTCACTGCTGTTGATGATAATTGCGGATTATGCAGGACTGATAGGGAACATTGAAAAGTAATCAATTATTAAACACTAAAACAGTCCAAACCAAGATAAATAGATCAATATTCCAGAATATACTATATCGAGCTTCCATATACCATTGGGAGGTAAAGGGTTATCGGAAGGCAAATCACATCGTGTGGAATCATGGCTGGCAGAGAATAGTCAATTCGGACACCTTGCACCGCCATGCCAGCTGCGCCTGTTATACCGGATATGTCCGTTATAGTTGCTGCGGTTTCTGTCGACGCCATAAGTCAGGGTCAAGCCGGTGAATGAGTACCAGTCGTTTCTTCCGGGGTCTCCTTTATGGCTCACTTCATCAAGGTAATCGGTGCTGGTGATCCGCAACCCGATTTCGACAGAGGCGGAGAAATTCCTGCTGAGCTTGTATTTTATCCCCAGTCCGGCAAAGCCCACCAAGGCCAGGTTGAGGTAGTCTGCATCGTCGTCGGGATGCCAGTGAGCAACACCGGCAGGATCACGCAAACCACCGCCATCAGAAGCTTCCATGGGGTTAGGACTGAAGTATATACCACCTGCTCCTGCAAAGATATAAGGGGCCCACGCTTTCAACATTTCCTCCTGCCTGTATGCCAAAATATGAAACTCGCTTTGAAGGCTGAGCTCTACCATGCTGGTCTCAAACTCATAATATATATTAGGATAGTCGGCGCTCTCCAGGATGTTGCTATAAGGTTGGCTGGTATTGCGATCGCTTCCGCGCAACACACTGTATGTAGCGTTTACACGTGTTGAGAGCCGCTGGCTGTGGTTGAACCTGGCCACCGCCCCGGCAGCCGGATATACTTTGTGAAACAACCTGTTGGTGTTTAGGTCTCCTATATAGGCACTTAAGCCCGCAAATGCACCGGCTTCGAAGTTCTGTGCATGTAGCTTGCCAGGCATCAGCATCAAAATGATCAGAATAATATATATTAGGTAACCACGCATATGCCATGGATCGTTATTGATAAAGGCGGAATGTATTGTCGCGCTTATTCTGTTCAAAAGACAAAAATATCATTTTCAATTCATTTTTTCACACTTTATGTTGGAAGTGGAGATATCGTGATTATACCCTTCTGCATGTGCCATACACTGCATTACAAGGGCGAAAAAAAATTTGCCTGCCCCCCATGCTTTTAAAACTCTGTGTATCTTTGCGTGTCACCCCGCGGCACCCCTGCGGCACAAAACAAGATACACCTTGAAACCATTGTTCTTACTGGCATGGCGCAACGTATCCCGAAACCGCCGCAGGAGCATGATTACGGCTTCTTCGGTGGTGGTCACCGTCGTGTTCATCGTGCTAATGGAGTCTGTAAACCTGGGCATGTCAGACTACCTGATCGACAACGAGATACGCATGTACACCGCCCATGTGGAGGTCAACAGCCCGGGATATAGCCACCAGCGGCGCATAGAACACGCCATGACTGGTGTCGACACCCTGCTGCCAGGTCTTAAAGAACTGCCGGGCGTAACATCCGTGGCCAGACGCCTCGAGATGCTGGTGCTGGCAGCCTCCGACAACGAAACACTGCCGGCCATCGTCTGGGACATGGAACCCAACACTCCGAAAGGCTTTGTCAACTACGCCGCTATGGTGAGCCACGGACAGGCAGCCCCCAGCCACCTGGTGCTGGGCAATGAGCTGGCAGACAAACTTGGCATCACCCCCGGCGACTCGGTCGTACTCATCGGCCAATCGTACTACGGCCGCGTGGCAGCAGGCATATACCCCGTGAGCGGC
>SKYG01000347.1 GCA_007128045.1 Bacteroidales bacterium
ATTTTGTAAGCATGGTTTAACTGCGAGCATTAGCGAGCCTGAAAGCGTGGTATTGGGCCATGTGGCATAACGGACGGGGGTTGGGCCAGTGCGGGACTATCCGGCACTATCTGTTCCTTAATTGATAAAGTTACTTTGCACTACTGTCAAATCATTGACCCTAAAACCCCGCATTGGTTTAACCCTATGTTATGCTAGTGGCCCAGGTGCGGGCGAATTGGCCAGCAATAGGCAGAAAATTTGTTCGTTTTGCCAAATTTCGTGTTCCAGGCCGCCCATAGCTGCTTAACGATACCTGCAATTCAGGGTCTTACCTGGAGTCTTTTGTTTACCTATACACCCGGAATAGGGGCGTGGCCTGGCGCGAAATTTGATTATTCTACAAATTTTATGACGATTGCGGGTATACCGGCACCGATCAACCAGCGGCAAAACTGCTTGTTAAAAGTACAAAAGATTCTTTTATATGTGCGATGGGAAGCGCGAAAAATTGTTCGTAAGCCCTGTGCACTTGTATTAAACCACAAATTTTGTTAGCAGGATTTTAAGATGCGAGCGCCAGCGAGCTTAAAGCGCTGTTCCTGGGCCATTGAGTATAACTTGTTATAAAGGCAGTTATTTGCTTTTATCTGGTATCTCTGGGGATGGGGATAGACGCATATGTGTTGAACAATATCTCCCAGTGATAAAACCTGGTAAATATATCAATTTATTACATAAGTCTATACCATACAAACGGTTTTTATTATTGATGGGCCAACTAATCGGATATATGTAGATTATTAGTTTCTTTGAATGCAGCATTGGTAATTTTGGCCGGAACACCCCTCCCCGGCATCTTAACCTCTCCTGGAAAAAGATCGCATGAAAAATCCTCAATACGCAACCCTGAGAACGAATTATAAAAGGCATGACCTTAGCATAATGCAAATAAATCTTTACGAGTTTAATGACCTGTCCGATCTTGAGAAGTCCAGAAAGTGGAAGAATAAAACACAGGGCTAAGCCAGATGGAAAACACGAAATAATCATGCCATTCGCTTTGACACACACGGGCATGATGATGGGCACCGGGTGATATCCCGAACATGCGTTCGGGACTTCGCTTCGCTCAGCTTTTCGACTTTCAGACCTTCAGACTTTCAGACCTTCAGACTTTTAGTTAATTCGACTGCGTGATCAAACTGGTCTCTATCAGCAGATGAAAATGAATGTTTACCTTATTATGTACCTTCACCATGCCAAGCATTGGAGAGGGAGGGTCAATGCCAAATTCAGACATCAGCATGTCTTTCGAACCTGAAATAAGAAAGGAATAGGGGTTTACCTGTTCGTAACCAACCGTTACGTCGGTAATCTTTGTTTGACCGTTTATTGATATCTCGACCGTGGTATAAAGCTTGCCATTTTTGTCATTCTGTGCATTATACATCATTCTGGCCTCCAGCAGCTTGATTTTTATCGTCGGATTGTCATTTCCGCCTAGTGACTTATGCAGGTCGTTATTCATCATGCGATTCTTGCAATCAAATGAGGTAACCGGCACATCCAGATTGGCATCAGAAAAATAGATGGCATTGCTTCCGGGCAGGATATCAGCCATAATGAAGCCGCGCGGAATCTCGCCGGCTGATGTGCATGTAAAGCTATTTATACTGGTCGTTCCGCTGAGGGATATCCAGCTATTGTCGCTTACGAGATACGAATACATGGATCCCGAGCCGGCCATCACAAATAGCGGCAACATACACATCAACAAGCCAAGATTACGAATCATCTTATCATTGATTACAGATTAAAATGCAATAGCCGCTTCGATCATGACACCACTGAAGTTTGCGCCATGGCGGTAATCAGCAGCAGCAAAGTCGTTAAAATTCTGGTTCACATACTCTATTTTCAAGAGAAGGTTTTTCGTGGTATACCAACCGGCTGCCAATTGAAGGCGGTCAATCGAAACATCTCCATTGGCACCAGCAAGTTCGCCACTCACCTGGTTGTACCTGGCTCCAATATAAGCTTGTTCATTCTTCAAAAAGCGATACACAACCTCTCCTGAAAACTGAGAAAACTGACGGGTGTCGGCCGTTGGGCTCTGTTTGCCACTGGAAGTCTCTATGACACCAAATAGCTCAAGCCCCCTGAATTTCACAAAAGGATTGATCATGAAAGAGCTGACCTGGCTGGTGAAATCAGGCGACAGACGTCCGGATGTAAATCGATCTGCAGCCCCTGAGGCGGCAATGGCACCACCAGCCCTGAAATTGCGGTAAAACTCAGGTTCACTGGCCATATAGTAGCGGGAGCCTGTCCGGTCGCCTGCATACAATGTATTGCGGGTAGTGCCCGGGTTGGTATAAAAGCTGGCCGATAAACGCACCCTGAGGTCATCATTTACCTGCTTGTCATACCCTGCTTTGGCAAGCAGCGAAGGATTCTTTTTAATCACATCACCCTGGGCATCCCTATATTCTTTTACATCACCATTAATCAATCCGCCTGTCATCCCGGCCATTAAAAAGAAATTATCCGATGGGTGAATATATACTTCACCTCCTATTTCAGTGGCGAATGCATCCATGATGGTATTGCCCACAAAGGGATTGTGGAAGGTATTGCCATTGTCGCTGCGACGGAACTGCTGATCACCATAGTTCACACCAAAGTGACCGATCTTTACTGTTACCAGACGTGAAAACCACTCCGGACTGCCAAACATGGGAAGCTTGTCGACCTGGATATAGCCACCCTTAACCCAAAATTCCGGATGATGGCGCGACGACATGTAGTTTTCCAGTTTTACACGTATCCCATCTTCAAGCTGGATGTCGAAATTAAGGTTTGCAGTGGCCAGGTTAAAACCAGGGCTCAGCGGATACAAGTTATTAAGGTCAATCTCACCAGCCATGCTGGGATTGGCTTCATTGCTGTGACTCAAATGCTGGTATTGCTGGGTAAAGTTACCTCCAATGCGAAGCTTGAAACCGGTAAAGGGCACTGTATCTTGTTTGGGTGCCTCGAAGACATGAAGCCCTCCCTGATCAGGCAGCCTGAAAAAATTAATGGCAGGCTGTTGCGAAAACGCTGGCAGTATAAATGATCCCAAAATCAGGGAAAGGCCAATTATTTTTAATGAAATTTTCATAGTTAGAAGTAATTGTAATGATTAATAAATGCTTAAATGAATAAATTAATTTGCTTGTAATACTACTTTATAATTAAGGGTAACCTCATCACCGGTACGCAATGCACCAAGCATGGCAGTAGGAGGTGAGACTCGGTGATCAGACATGTTTACTTTTTGGGTACCTGAAAACTCAAGATCACCATTGGGCAAAACCCTGCCTGTTGTATTAAGGGTGATCAGTCGTGAAACGCCGGCAATGGTAAGCACGCCCCTGCTGCTGACCCTGGCAGTGCCAGGATTTTCAGCCAGCGACAATACCTCTCTCAAAGTGAAGGTAATGGCAGGATGATTCTTTATGTCAAGTGCATCATAAATCTTATTGTTCATCATGCGTCCTTCAGAGCCTATGATCGATCCGGCGTCGACACGCAGGTTCGCATCATGTAACTCAGCAATCTTTCCATCCTCAATAGTAATAGAGAATGTGCCACTTACCTTTTCAACTTCAGCCGTCCATGATTGAATATTTGAAGTGCCTGCAATGCTTATCTCATGCGATTTTATGCGATAGTTCGTCTGTGATGCCACAAATAATGGCAATATCAGTAAGATACTTACGATTGATCCTTTGATTATTTTTCTTAAATCCAACATGTTTATTCAATTTTTAAAGTTTATATTGGTCAAATCAGACATGGTTGATGTGTTTTTTATTTACATCTTAACATATGTCTATATTAAATTTACAAAAACTTTACCAAACTACATAACATCGCTATTGTTTTCTGTTATTAACCTGACAGACAATCTTTAATACTGACGTAAAAAATATTTAGAGAGGTCAATTATGTCATAAAAACGTCGAAATTTCGTCGAAATCGACGAGATTAGGGCGGGATTATGTCGAGAATAGGGCGGGATTAAGGCGTTCAATTGCAGAACAATGTAATTTGATTGAAAAAAAGCGTATCTTTGCAGTCTTAAATCATACAATTTACGGCAAGTTGTAAGCCGTTATGATCAAAACTACCTTCCGCTGAATCAGAAAATGCAACGTCTCAATCAGCTTCATTTTACCTTATTTATTTAATGTCTTTTACATCTTTAGAAATCATTGCTCCTGTCATGAAAGCCTTGACAGTTGAAGGATATATTACTCCTACACCAATACAAAAACAAGCCATCCCACATATACTTGCAGGTCGCGACATACAGGGATGCGCACAGACCGGAACGGGAAAAACCGCAGCCTTTGCCATCCCGATTATTCAAAAACTACATCAGAACAGCAATGGCCAGTCAGGCATAAAAGCACTTGTGCTTACACCCACCAGGGAGCTTGCCATACAGATTGACCAGAGTTTTGCCACTTATGGAAAATTCACCAACATAAGACACACCATTGTTTACGGAGGGGTGTCGCAGGCACCTCAGACAAAGGCACTGAGAAGGGGTGTCGACGTGCTGGTAGCTACACCAGGTCGCTTGCTCGACCTGATCAGCCAGGGCGAAATAAGCCTTCGTCACCTTGAAACCTTTGTACTCGACGAAGCCGACCGGATGCTCGACATGGGTTTTATCAACGACATCAGAAAAGTGATCAGGCTTCTGCCGGCACAACGTCAAACACTGTTCTTTTCGGCTACCA
>SKYG01000296.1 GCA_007128045.1 Bacteroidales bacterium
GTTCGAGATGACAGTCCCCGCTTCACCCCGCTTCACTTCGTTGCACGGGGTTCGAGATGACAGTCCCCGCTTCACCCCGCTTCACTTCGTTGCACGGGGTTCGAGATGACAGTCCCCGCTTGTCAGATTAAACCCCAACCTTTTCGTGGTAAGCTTAACAGTCAGATGGATCTATTGAGGTCATGGATCAGTTGTTTGAAGCGGTCTCCTCTTTCCCTGAAGTCTTTGAAAGCGTCGTAGCTGGCTGCTGCTGGGGATAACAGACAGATATCTCCGCTTGTACATCCTGCAACAGCCAGGCTGAAGGCATCATCAAAACGCTCAGCAAATAAACATTGTTTGTTTTTATAGGCAGCCTGTTGTCTGGCAAGTGTAAACATTCTTTCACCCGCCTTCCCGGTAAATATAAGGGTTTGAATAGGTGATATTCCGACATAATCAATCAGGTGTTGATAATCCACCCCTCTGTCGAAGCCTCCCAGGATAATTGCTTTTGTTTGTGGTAAAGATTCAATGGCTGCGATGGTTGATTCGGGTATAGTAGATATTGAATCGTTGTAAAATGTGACACCCATGTAGCTGCCAGCATATTCCAGTCTGTGGGGCAGGCTTTTAAAACATTCGACTGCCTGACATATGGTTTTTGCGTCGATACCATCGAGCCAGGCAACCGAAGCTGATGCTGCCAGGTTGAGCAGGTTGTGAGGCCCGCGTAGTGGGCTTCTGCCGGCGAGCTCTTTTATAATACCATGAAGTCCTGTAAAGGAAATGATCAGGTCATCTCCCTGATAATAGATGCAATCATTCTTGGCATAGTTCTGGCCCAGAAGAACTTTATGGGCTTTATGGTTTATTCCTCTCAGTGCCTGCTTAATATGATGGTTGCTGGAATTGAAGATAAAGATATCCTTTATTTTCTGATAGCGTGCAATGTTCAATTTAGCCTGCTTATAATGGTTAAATGTAGGATAATGATCAAGATGCTCCTGGTATATGTTCAGCAATACAGACTTGTGCGGTGATATCCGGATGTTTTCCAGTTGGTGGCTGCTCATCTCGTAAATGATACGGGTATTATCAGCTATCCTGGAAAGTATATCGAATGGTGGGATGCCAATGTTTCCCACCAGCACTGAAGGAATCCCTGCCTGCTGATATATATGATACAGCAAACTCGCCGTTGTACTTTTTCCCTTCGTTCCGGTGATACCAATGATCTGTTCCCTGAAAAGGGTGACAAAAAGTTCTGTTTGGGATGTTAAGTTGGCAGGCATATTGATTGTGTCAAACACATTGAATGGTATGCCTGGTGATTTGATGACGAGATCCATTCCGGTTAACCCGTCGAGATAGTCTGGACCAAGAAAACAGGTTGCCATCGGATCATCTGATACTAAATCACTTTGGTGCTTGTTTAGGTCTGGATTCCGGTCACAAATATGAATTGTTGGGTCAGGGAGATATGACCTTATAGTCCGGTATGTAGACTGGCCTTCCTGGCCAAATCCAAGGATGGCTATGGTTGGAAAGTTTTTAAAGTGATGATTGAATGCTTCTTTTAACACCATCGGACTATAATCAGTATAACGTGTTTTGTAAAAAAATCTGTTCAGCCAACCGGATTAATGCTTTTCTGAAGTTTGCTTAAGTCCTTTACCGATGCCTCTAACAAAGACAAAAGTTTTTTCGGTACATTTCCTGTATCCGGGATCTGTGTGAGCCTGCCGGCAAATGATAGAGCCTGATAATCTTTATGAGTGGTTGATTGCGCATAGTGTTGTAAGAGCACAGGCAACAGTTTCTTGTCTTTTTTGGGGGCATGGATCAAGCTCATCAGCGCAATATTTACTTCTTCTATGGTGCCAACACATTCAAGGGGTTTGTTTTCTGCCGCACCGCATAGTTGATCCAGCAAAGGGGCTAGTGTCTGATCATCAAAAAGGTTGCTGCCAAATATCTGTTTTAGCGTTTCCCCGGATATAAATGGTGCCAGTATAATATAGGTAAATAAGCATTTGGGACATTTGCAACACCAGCTATCGGTTTTGCTGCCAGCGTTACAACTTCTGAAAATATGGTGATAACGATTCATGCCAGAAAACAACGCGGCGATCTGGAGTTCGTTTAATGGTCTCAGGAAGCTGAAATAGTTGATGTTATTATGAATATATTCCTGTATATAATGCCTGAAATCCTGTTCAAACCTGAGAGATTTAGAGTATTGGTGGTTGATGGTTGTTCCGGGTATACTAGGTTCATTGGCACTGGATTCATTTGACAGGACAATTGAGCCTGTGTTGTTCAGGTAGGATGCCAGTAAGGCAATAAAGGCGAGCAGGGCAGAAAAGGGCGTGTGTCCATTCAGGAATCCTTCTTCATTCAGTTTCAGCAATAATGGATCAATTTCCCGGATAATTTCAATGGTGGTGCTGCCATCAAAGCCGGCTGCTTCGATGACCCGTTTTGTTGCGGCACGCTGGTTAACGACCATGGCGCGGTTTCCGGGGTTGGTGTTTTTTAGTATTTCGAGTGTTACCACTGAGTCTTTTCCGCCGCCAACGGGAATGGCAAGGGCTTCACCCGGCACCTCTTTGGAACAGACAGGGGGTAAGTCTTCTGCGCTATCCGAAAATGAAAAAGAAAAAAGCCTTTCGTGGTCCGGAGAAATTCCGTTGGTGTAGAAAAATTCTCCCAATCCATTAATAAATAGATCTTTCCACCATGCTTGCTGTTCAAGATTCAGTCTGTAAGGCATAATCATGATGTGGGGGCAGCAGAAAGCCTTCCAGTAGCTGATCATTTCAACCAGCCCGATGTGAAACGCCATGGATCTTGCAGTCTGGCCGTCGATATTGCCTTGACGAGCTTTGCTGATCGTAAGGAAGAGGTGTGGCCTGAATATATAATCATCCACTTTGAAGACAAATTCAAGGGCCATACCATCCGGTTGGTACTTTATAGAAAAAGACTCATAAATAAAAATTGGAAATCTTTTTCTTAATTTCTTAAATTTGACTGCATTGTTATATTGATCCATTTGAACAATGGTAAAGTTTTTGTTGTTGTAAAGGTGAAACAAAGATCAAAATTAATAAAATACCTGAATAGCAGTTTTATACTTTTTCAGGGATACGCTATTAACTATGAAAATATCTAAAGCCAAACCTTCCAGGGGGAAGATGCTCATTAGTGAACCAGCGCTGCGCGACTTCTATTTTGGCCGCAGCGTGGTGTTGCTGGTTGAGCATAATGAAGAGGAGGGTAGCATTGGTCTGATATTAAACAAGCCAATACATCTGAAGATCAATGAGGTGGTAAAAGAGTTCCCGCAGGTTACCTATCCACTGTTTCTTGGGGGTCCTGTACATCCTGAACGGCTTTATTATTTACATACCGTGGGCGACAAAATTCCAGGTAGTATTGAGATCCTTCCAGGTCTGTTCTGGGGAGGGGAGATCAAGGTGTTGATTGAAATGATCGACCTGGAGATTATTACCACCAGGGATGTCCGGTTTTTTATTGGCTATTCCGGATGGGAACCCGGCCAACTCAATCGTGAGTTGGGTGAAAAGTCGTGGATCGTGTCGCAATGCAGTCTGGAAACCGCTATGGAGCAGAAGCCTGAAAAGATGTGGGGCAGTATCCTGAAGGAACTGGGTAATGACTATGCTATCTGGTCTAACTTCCCGGCTGATCCAATTTTGAATTAACCGCAGAGGACGCAAAGGAAAACGAAGACGCAAAGAAATACAGGTTCCTGGGTTCATAGCACCCTGTCATATCGAACGAAGTGAGATATACCCTACAGACATTGGATTAACGGGTTACCGGGGTTCTTTCAACCGCAGGAACGCAGAGAGGAGAATTAATCGTTTTCTCCGAAAAGAAGCGAAATGACGTGTTTTGGTTTCAGTGATTCACCCTTCACGATGCAGTCTGCTTTCATGTAGTAAGGTTCTCTGAGTGCGAGCTTTTCCTTTATTGTGCTGATGAGTGCGTCACCTTTTAAATGATCTACCAGAGGTCTTTTTTTATGGGAGTTTTCGATGCGGTCGGCCAGGCTTGCCGGATCCATGCGTATATATATTGTTTTGCCATGTTTAAGCATGAAATCCATATTGTCAAAGTGGCAGGGCATTCCTCCCCCCGTTGCAATTACGACATCATCAATTAATGCCGATTCGCTTAATACCTTTCTTTCCAAGTCTCTGAATGTCGCTTCACCAAGCTTGCTGAATATTTCCGGTACTTTCATGCCTGCCTGCTCTTCAATAACATTATCCGTATCAAAAAAAGTAAAATTCAGTTTTTCAGCCAGTCTTTTGCCCAGAGATGTTTTTCCGCATCCCATAAAGCCAATAAGATATATTCGCATACAGCAGTTTTTTTGCAAATTTAGTCATAAGTTTGTTTGTTTAAAAGGTCGAAGGTCGAATGTCGAAGGTCGAATGTCGAATGTCAAAGGTCGTAGGTCGAATGTCGAAGGTCAGAAGAGGTAGAGACAAGGCATGCCTTGTCTCAGTTGGATTGCAGGGGCAATCCTTGTGGTTGCCCTCTTGTGGTTGCCCTGGTTGGAAGTCGAATAAATAAATACCTTTGTTGCTGTTTTGATGATAATTTTTTTGAGATGCAAAAGATAGTTACTGTTATTGGGGCTCGGCCGCAATTTATTAAAGCTGCTGCCGTAAGCAGGGCATTCGCAGGTGTTAAAGGGTTGCAGGAGTTAATATTGCATACCGGGCAGCATTTCGACGACAACATGAGCAAGGTGTTTTTTGACCAGATGTCTATACCCCGCCCGGCATATAACCTTGGTGTGCATAGTATGGATCATGGTGCCATGACAGGAGCCATGTTGACTGGCATTGAAAAGATTTTAAAAGCTGAGAGGCCTGACCTGGTGTTGGTATATGGCGACACCAATTCAACACTGTCTGGTGCATTGGCGGCATCCAAGCTTGGCATTCCTGTAGCGCATGTTGAGGCCGGACTGCGGTCATATAACATGTCTATGCCGGAGGAGATCAACCGTATTGTCACAGACAGGCTTAGTACCTTGCTGTTTTGTCCGACGATAACTGCTGTACAGAACCTCAATAAGGAAGGGTATGAGGCTTTTGGAAAGACTATTTTGTTAACAGGCGATGTGATGTATGATGCCATGCTCATCTATCGTCATATTGCCCATCCTCCTTCGGGTATTCAGTTGCCTGCTTCCTTTGTTTTGGCTACCATACACCGGGCAGAAAATACTGATGATCCTGGCAGGCTTCGCAATATCATTGAATCATTGAACGCGATGGCCGAAACATCTGCTGTGGTACTTCCTTTGCATCCGCGCACCCGCAAATATATTCAGCAGGGTGGGATGCCAGCATTGAACTCCGGCATTACAGTCACATCACCCCTTGGATATCTCGAGATGATCTATCTGTTGGAACAATGTAAGATGGTAGTCACCGATAGCGGCGGGCTTCAGAAGGAGGCCTATTTCATAAATAGGCCATGCATCACCGTGAGGGAGGAGACAGAATGGACTGAGCTTGTAGAAGCAGGCTGCAACACCATCTGCGGAAGCAAAAAAGACACTATCCTGAAGGCGTTTAATCACTACATTGACAAGGAGGTAAACTTCCCACCTGGCCTTTACGGCAATGGTGATGCCTCGGAGCAGATCGTGCAGGCGTTGCTAAACCGGTAGCGGGTGCGGTAACCGCAGAGAGAATTTAACCGCAAAGAGAATTTAACCGCAGAGAAACACAGAGTGATTCGCAGAGGAACGCAGAGAGAATTTAACCGCAAAGAGAATTTAACCGCAGAGAAACACAGAGTGATTCGCAGAGGAACGCAGAGAGAATTTAACCGTAAAGAGAATTTAACCGCAGAGAAACGCAGAGTGATGCACAGAGTTGCGCTGTATTGACAGGGCTTGGCCTGTCCTCTGCGTTTCTCAGCGAATCACTCTGCGTCCCTCTGCGGTTAACTTTTCTCAATCAACAAATCAACAACCTCTAAACGTATCCCTGTGCGATCATGGCATCGGCTACTTTCACGAACCCTCCGATGTTGGCTCCTTTTACGTAGTTGACGAAGTCACCTTCCTTGCCAAATTCTGCACATGTTTTGTGGATGTTGATCATGATATTATGCAGGCGTTGGTCTACCTCTTCGCGGGTCCAGGATAGCCGGAGGGAGTTTTGGCTCATTTCGAGGCCTGAAGTGGCTACTCCGCCAGCATTGGCGGCTTTGCCGGGGCCGTATAGTATCTGGTTATTCAGGAATACTTCCACAGCTTCCGGGGTGGAAGGCATATTGGCACCTTCAGAAACACATATACAGCCATTTTTTACCAGGGCTTTGGCTTCTTCTTCATTGATCTCATTTTCAGTAGCGCAGGGCAGTGCGATATCGCATGCTTCCATCCACGGGCGTGAAACACCGTCAACATATTTGCATCCGAACTCATCGGCATATTCTCGGATTCGACCACGTTTAACGTTTTTAAGGGTCATTATATACTCAAGCTTCTCCGTATCGATTCCGTCTTTATCGTAGATATACCCATTGGAGTCAGACATGGACACCACGATGCCACCAAGCTCAATCACTTTTTGCGTAGCAAACTGGGCGACGTTGCCTGATCCGCTAATGGCGACGGTTTTTCCTTTTATGCCTTCGTTGATGGTGGCAAGCATCTCCTGAGCAAAGTACACTGTTCCATACCCTGTGGCTTCGGGTCTGATCAGACTGCCGCCGTATTCCAGTCCTTTGCCTGTAAATACACCGGAGAACTCATTGCGTATGCGTTTGTACTGGCCGAACATAAAGCCAATCTCACGGCCACCGACACCGATATCACCTGCTGGTACGTCGGTATCTGGCCCGATATGACGTGACAGTTCAATCATAAGACTTTGACAGAACCGCATCACCTCGTTGTCGCTTTTCCCTTTGGGGTCGAAGTCGCTTCCCCCTTTTCCACCACCCAGTGGCAGAGAGGTAAGGCTGTTTTTAAAGACCTGTTCGAAGGCAAGAAATTTTAAAATGCCCAGATCTACTGTTGGGTGAAAACGCATACCTCCCTTATAAGGTCCTATTGCACTGTTCATTTCGATGCGGTAGCCTCTGTTTATCTGTACCTCTCCTTTGTCGTCGATCCAGGGTACGCGAAATATGACAACCCTTTCGGGTTCTGTCATTCGTTCAAATACCTTTGCTGCCTTGTATTTGGGGTTTTCTTCGATAAACGGAATAATGGTTTCGGCTACTTCCTGCACCGCCTGGTGAAAAGCTCTCTCGGAGGGGTTTTTTGCGATGACATAGTCCATGAATTTCTTTACTTTTGTATCCATTGCTTTTGTTGTTTTTTGAGATTATTTTGTTCTTTAATGAATTTTGATGTAATATTATAAAAAATCACACATCGTTTTATATAAGGGAGAAAACATATTTATTTTTACTATCTCTTGTTTTTTTCGATAATTATCTTATGGCTGTAAAAAAAAGTATTCCTGAACAAAACAAGCAACTGACAGAGGAAATATCTGCCATGGAGCATGCATTATCTATGAGTCCTGAGGAGATACAGCGGGTCTTGTATGAGAAGCGTGAGCGTTTAAAGGAGCTGGGGGCCATCAATAATGCTACTTTGATTCTCAGGGAAGATAAGCCCATCCCGGAGATGTTAAAAGAGATCGTAGAGGTGCTTCCGCCTGGCTGGCAATATCCTGAAGACACTGTTGCCCGGATCAGGTATGGTGCGGATATATACCTGAGTTCTGACAATTTCAGAGAGACACAATGGTATCAGCGCAAGACATTTGAAACGATAGATGGCAAAGAGGGCTTTTTGGAAGTGTTTTATCTCAAGGAGTATCCTGCCATGGATGAGGGACCCTTCCTGATGGAGGAGCGTCATCTGATCAACAACCTGGCCGGACTGATATCGGGCAACCTCAACACACATATTGGCAAGTTATTATTGAAGAAAGCAGAGCCTGAGATCAAGGACTCGGAGCGTGATGCACAGGAGAGGACGCATGCCGCCATGAGTCGGCAGCTCCTGCAAAAGTTCCTGAACAAACACAACTCCGATCGCGATATTTATCATGATCTGATGCAGTACAAGGTCAGAGAGATCTTGTTGGTAGCCAATCTTTATGATGCATACATCATAGAGCAGGAGGGTCGTTTCTTTGAACAGGTTACAGGAGAGTATTACCAGCTGAACCTGTCATCTGCACCCAGAATCACAGGTGTGTCGACACCTGAGGAGGCCCTGGAGAAGCTGCATGAAAAACATTTTGACCTGGTAATCGTGATGATGGGGGTTGATAAGTCAACACCGGTGCGCCTAAGCCGCATCATCAAGCAGATCTATCCCAATATACCCATATTCATGTTGCTGAATAACAACAGCGACATCGCCATGTTTGAAGATGGCAATATACCGATGACCTCCATCGATAAGGTGTTTGTATGGAATGGAGACTCAAAGGTGTTTCTTGCCATGGTTAAATATATTGAGGACAGGCTAAATGTGGAAAACGACATACGCATTGGCATGGTCAGGGTGATTTTGCTGGTAGAGGACTCTGCCAGGTATTACTCCCGCTACCTGCCCATACTCTATTCCATTGTTATTGAACAAACCCAGCATCTTATTGAAGAGGTGAATACCGATGAGTTGTATAAACTGTTGAAGATGCGTGTCAGGCCTAAAATCCTCTTGGCTTCCAATTACAATGAGGCCATCTCCATGTTCAATAAGTACAAGGATAATTTGTTATGCCTTATTTCCGATGTGAAGTTTAAAAAGAACGGCAAGCTTAATGAGAATGCGGGTTTGGATTTGGTATCCTATGTTAAGTCACACATTCCTGAACTTCCAACTGTATTGCAATCGTCTGAGCCAGAAAACTCTAAGAAGGCGTATTTGCTTAAATCCATTTTTATAAACAAAAACTCTGAAACGCTCCGGCAGGACTTACAGAGTTTTATCAACTATTACCTGGGGTTTGGGCATTTTGTCTATAAAGATGAGGAGGGGCGGCGCGACATAGCAGTTGCCAGGTCGATGAAAGAGTTTCAGACGCACCTGAAAACCATCCCGGAGAAATCTTTGATCTTTCATGCACGAAAGGATCATTTCTCGCATTGGCTGATGGCCCGTGGTGAGATTCAGATTGCCAGACGCATCAAACCGTTAAAGATAGACGACTTTCCAACTGCTGCAAAGTTGCGCGAATACCTGATAGATGTGGTGGAAAAATGCATCCGCGACAAGCAAAAAGGGAAGGTGATCAATTTTGAGGAAACCGCTATCCTGGATGAGAGCAACGTCGTAAACCTGGCTCATGGCTCATTGGGTGGAAAGGGGCGTGGCTTGGCTTTTATCAATATGATAATCAACAATTTTGATTTTTCTGAACTGGTTCCCGACATTGTCGTCCGCACACCCAGAACATCAATTATCGGAACAGAGGAATTTGAACGATTTATTGTAAATAATAAACTTTTTGCAGACATATACTCGGAGACTGATTATGACACGATAAAAAAGAGGTTTCTGGCAGGTAATTTAACAGATACACTAAAGAAAAGGCTTAGGGTTTATTTGTCGGTCATCAAAACACCTTTGGCAATCCGCTCATCAAGCTTATTTGAGGATTCTCTGATGCAACCCTTTGCCGGTATTTTTGATACGTTCTTGCTGCCAAACAACCATCCTGACCTTACTATGCGGCTTGAGCAAACCATGGATGCCATAAAGCTGGTGTTTGCTTCCATCTTCTCACCTACAGCGATAGCTTACTTTCAAGCTGTAAACTATAAGATAGAGGAGGAGCGGATGGCTATCATTATTCAGGAGGTAGTGGGACATCAGTATGAACAGTTCTTTTACCCACATATTAGTGGTGTGGCTCAATCCTACAATTTTTACCCTTATTCCTATATGAAGCCGGAAGAGGGCTTTGCATCGATGGCAGTCGGATTGGGTAAGTATGTTGTAGAGGGGGAGAAGTCGTACCGTTTTTCACCAGTGCATCCGCAGCTGGAGATCTACTCGCCAAAAGATCTGTTTAAAAACTCCCAGGTGCACTTTTATGCTGTTGATCTGCGAAAAGAAAGTCTGAATTTACTGGAGGGTGATGATGCGGGCCTCGCCAAGTTAGAGATCGACAAATCAGAACAGCACGGAACCTTAAAACATTGTGCGTCGGTGTATGACTTTACAAGCGAACGTACCATTCCGGGACTTACCCAGGCAGGCCCCAGGGTAGTGAATTTTGCCAACATACTGAAATATGATTACGCACCCCTGGCCAAGACCATTGAGGTAATATTGGATATCGTTTCTGAAGCTATGGGAACACCTATAGAAATTGAGTTTGCCGTTGATCTGGCCAAGGATGAGAATGGCAGACCCTCATTTTATTTGCTTCAGCTAAAGCCACTTGTAAAAAATGTTATCGATACGGAGATAAAAATCGACAAGATCGACAATGACCGCTTGTTGTTATATTGTGAGAATGGGATGGGCAATGGCAAGATCACTGATATATCGGATGTGATCTATTTGGATATGGACACGTTTGATACATTGAAAACTGAAAAGATGCGCGATGAGATCAACCATCTTAACAGTTTGATGGTAAAAGAAAACAGGCAGTACATTTTGATTGGGCCCGGCCGCTGGGGTACACGCGACAAGTTTATAGGGATCCCCGTAAAGTGGTCGCAAATATCAAAAGCCAGAATTATTGTCGAATTAAGTATGGAGGATTTTCCCCTGGAAGCTTCTTTGGGATCACATTTCTTCCATAACGTAATATCAATGAATGTGGGATACTTCTCAGTAAAACATAACGACCTGATTGATTACATAAACTGGGATGTGCTCAAACAAGCTAAAACAGTTCGGAGTACCAAATTTTTCAAACACGTACGTTTCGATGAACCGCTTGAGATCATCATGGATGGCAAGCAGCGGGCATCGCTGATATACTTTAGAGGATAAGAGGTTACGGTTAACTTTTTTTTGACCTTTGACTTTCGGCTTACGACTTTTGACCATTTATCAATTCAACGATTCAACGATTCAACAATTTTATGCCTGATTTATCAAAATACGGTTACAACGCCAGGTATGCCACTGATCATCATGATTTCAGGGAGATATCCTACCAGGATCTGATGCAGAGGCGTATTATCAATGTATTATTGATATGCAGTAACTATGATGCTTTCATGCTGGAAGAAGACGGACGCATCAATGAAAAGATATTTCTGGAGTATACCTCCAAGAACCTGCGTTATCCGCCTCAGTTTACCCAGGCAAGTTCTTCGGAAGAGGCGTTTGAGTTGTTGAAAGACAAAGATTTTGATCTGGTCATCACCATGTTGAACGTGGGTAAGATCGATGCTTTTGAGATGGCAAAAAAGGTGAAGATGCGTTACCCGAAGATTCCTATCGTGGTGCTGACTCACTTCTCACGTGAGGTGTCAATGAAATTGTCGAATGAAGACCTTAGTTCCATCGACTATGTATTCTCCTGGTTAGGGAACTCGAGTTTGTTGCTGGCCATCATCAAGTTGCTGGAGGACCGCATGAATGCCGAGTATGATATCGAGGTGGTTGGTGTTCAGGCGATATTACTTGTAGAGGACTCTGTCAGGTATTATTCCTCTTATTTGCCAAACATTTACAAGGTGATCTTTGATCAGACCAACGAGCTGATGACAGAAGGCCTGAATGAACACAGGAAGACCCTTCGCATGCGTGCCCGTCCGAAAATATTGCTGGCAAAGAATTTTGAGGATGCTGTAATGCTGTACGAGAAATACCGCAACAACCTGCTTGGCGTGATCTCTGACATCAGCTACTCCCGCAAGGGAAAGAAAGACCATAAGGCTGGGATCAGGTTGGCCAGGTTTATCCGGAAAGGTGATCATCAGATACCCATCATGTTACAGTCGTCGGATACCTGGGATCAGAAGATCATGCGTGAGTTGAAGGTTAGTTTCATCAACAAATACAGCAAGACCCTGCTTGTGGAGCTCAAGCATTACATCAAGGATAATTACGGATTCGGGGATTTTGTGTTTATCGATCCGGTAAATGGGTTGGAGGTAGACCGGGCCAATAACCTGCATTCACTACAGGTCAAGATTGCAAAGGTTGCAGCTCAGTCGCTGGAACACCATGTGTTGAATAATCATTTTGCCAGGTGGCTGAAAGCCAGGGCACTCTTTTCTTTGTCGAACCTGTTTATTAAAAAGCACCGTGACGACTTTAACGATATTGAGGAGGTAAGGCATTACCTGATAGATACCATTGCAAATTACCGGAGGGTAAAAGGCCGGGGTATCATTGCCAGTCACCTTGATGAATATGCTGTTTTTACAAGACTGGGAGATGGTCAGCTGGGAGGAAAGGCGCGTGGACTGGCATTTATTGACTCGGTGATCAACAAGCATAGGATCATGTATAAGTGGGATCATGTGATCCTGGCCATCCCACGTACTGTAGTGCTCACCACCGATTTGTTTGATGAATTCATGGAAGAAGGTAACCTTTATGAGTTTGCCCTGTCAACTGCAACCGATGAAGAGATACTGGAACAGTTTGTGCGGTCGCGAACGCCATCTCGTATGAGAACCTATATCAAGGAGATGATAGAATTTTTTAGTAACCCTTTGGCGGTAAGGTCTTCAAGCTTGCTGGAGGATAGTCATTATCAACCATTTGCCGGGGTTTATGCGACGTATATGATTCCCAATAACCACAGCGATGCCAGTGTGCGTTTTCAGCAATTGGAACAGGCTATTAAAAGTGTGTATGCATCGGTTTTTTATAAGGGGAGCAAAGCGTATATCGCGGCTACCTCTAATGTGATCGATGAAGAAAAAATGGCTGTTGTAATCCAGGAGGTATCCGGACGGGCCTACGGCGATAAATTGTATCCTACTGTATCGGGCGTGGCCAGGTCGGTCAATTTTTATCCCATCGATCCTGAAACATACAGCGATGGGGTTGCCAATATAGCTTTCGGACTGGGGAAAACCATCGTTGACGGGGGCATATCGCTACGGTTCTGTCCGAAATATCCTGAGAAAGTGTTGCAGCTATCAAGTCCTGAAATGGCGTTGCGCGACAGTCAGAAAGAGTTTTACAGTCTGAACCTGGATCCGGATAAGTTCAAGCCAACTGTTGATGAGACGGCCAACCTTCATAAAGTAAGAATCCGAAACCTGAAAGGCAGTTCCTCACTGAAGTATGTTGCATCGACCTACGACTATGAAGACGGGATCATTCGTGATGGTATTTACGATTCAGGCAAGGTGATCATTACATTTGCTAACATCCTGAGGTATAAATCATTTCCCTTGTCAGATATTTTACAGGAACTGCTCCATATCGGCCAGCGTGAGATGAACAACCAGGTGGAGATTGAGTTTGCAGCCACGCTGGACAATCCTAAGGGGGAGCCACGAATTTTTCATTTTCTTCAGATACGGCCCATCGTTGAAGCACAGGAGAAACACCGGGTAAAGATCACCTCCCATAAGGCCGAAGAGTCGATTATATGCAGTAAGCACGCTTTGGGCAATGGGTCTATAGATACCATTTACGACCTGGTCTATGTCAAACCAGAATCCTTTAACCCTGCAGATTCAAAGAAAATTGCTGATGTCATTGACAGGCTTAACAGCCAGTTTGTTGCAAGTAAAACAAATTATGTGCTCGTTGGTCCTGGCAGATGGGGCTCGGCCGACCCATGGTTGGGTATTCCGGTAAAATGGGCCCAGATATCTGCTGTAAGGCTTATCGTTGAAGCAGGGCTGGATAACTACCGCATTGACCCTAGTCAGGGTACTCATTTTTTTCAGAACCTTACCGCCTTCCACGTGGGATATTTTACCGTAAACCCCTTTATTAATGACGGTCATTATGATGTTGGTTTTTTAAACGACAAAGATGCTATCTATGAGGATGAATTTGTACGGCATGTACGTTTTGATAACCCTATGTCGATCCGGATCGATGGCAGTTCAAAGACCGGTATCATATTGAAGCCCAAAAAATAATTTCTTTTCTTGCGTTGTAAATTCAATAAAATAAGGCTAATTTCGTGCCCAACAAACACGTAGTATTTTAGGTATTTATTTTATTAAATCATTTAAAATCAAGAAATTATGAACTTAGAGTTAATCATGTCCGACCTGGAAAAGCGCAATCCGGGTCAGCCTGAATTTTTACAGGCTGTAAAAGAGGTTTTAGAGACAATTATCGATGTGGTTTCGGAAAATCCCAAGTACGATGCCGCCAATATTATTGAGCGGATCGTAGAACCTGACAGGGTGATCACCTTCAAGGTGCAATGGATAGATGATAAGGGAAGGGTTCATGTGAACAGGGGTTACCGTGTGCAGTTTAACAATGCCATCGGGCCATACAAGGGGGGTATCCGCTTTCACCCCAGTGTGACCCTGGGCGGTTTAAAGTTTCTTGGTTTCGAGCAGACCTTCAAGAACAGCCTTACCACGCTTCCTATGGGTGGTGCCAAGGGGGGCAGCGACTTCGACCCCAAGGGCAAGTCAAATGCTGAGATCATGCGTTTTTGCCAGGCATTTATGGCTGAATTATACAAGTATATAGGCCCGGATAAAGATATACCTGCCGGTGATATCGGCGTGGGTGGCCGTGAGGTAGGATACATGTTTGGGATGTATAAGAAATTGGTGGGCGATCATAATGGCGTTTTCACCGGGAAAGGCCGCAACTGGGGCGGCAGCTTGATCCGTCCTGAAGCCACAGGCTTTGGCAACGTCTTCTTCGCGGAGGAGATGCTGAAGACCCGCGGAGAGTCAATGAAAGGCAAGATCGTAGCCGTATCAGGTTTTGGCAATGTGTCATGGGGCTCTATCATCAAGGCCAACCAGCTTGGCGCCAGGGTGGTAACCATCAGTGGTCCGGATGGCTATGTGTATGACCCCGATGGTATAAGTGGCGATAAGGTAGATTACCTGTTGGAGCTACGGGCATCAAACCAGGATATTGTTAAACCATATACATTTGAATACCCCAGCGCACAGTTCTTTGAAGGCAAGCGACCCTGGGAGGTAAAATGCGATGTTGCCCTGCCATGTGCCATCCAGAATGAGTTAAACCTGCAAGACGCACAAAACCTGGTTAACAATGGGGTGATGTGTGTGTCTGAAGGAGCCAATATGCCTTGTACCCCTGAAGCCATGGAGTTGTTTCTTGAGCATAAAGTACTTTATGGGCCTGGAAAGGCTTCCAATGCAGGCGGCGTAGCCACCTCCGGACTGGAACAGACCCAGAATGCGCAGAAGCTGAACTGGGCGGCCGAAGAGGTAGAAGCCAAACTACATAGCATCATGTGTAACATACATGAGGCATGCGTAAAATATGGCCGTGAAGAAGATGGCTACGTGAATTATGTAAAAGGCGCCAACGTGGCCGGGTTTATTAAAGTGGCCGATGCCATGATTGACCAGGGGGTTATTTGATGGGTCTGGAATTGAGAATTGTGAATTGAGAATTGAGAATTACTGGATTGCGGAGTCACGCTGTATGGACAGGGCTTGACCTGTCCACGAATCACCGCAGATTGGCACCGTAGGGACAGGGCTTGACCTGTCCTCAAAGGGTTGCCAGGTTACGGGGTTGCCAGTTCATAGCACCCTGTCATCTCGAGCGTAGCGAGAGATACCCTACAGATCGAAGACTAACAGGTTGCGGACAGGCCTAGTCCTGTCCCTACGGAGGATGCAATTATGTTTCGGGGCAGGCCCAGTCCTGCCCTTACAAAAGCATCCAATTGTTCAACAGGCAACCTGCAATTGAAAATAAATTATGCCACGGATAAAAAGAACATTAGAACGATTAGAGCCTGCTGAAATGCCGGCAGCTGTTGATTTATCGCTGATGGATCCGGTAATTGAGACATATAAAGGGATGAGAGGGAACCTAATACCCTTGTTGCAGCATACCCAGGATATTTACGGGTATATACCACATGAGGCATTTGTTAAGATACACACAGAAACCGGTTTGGAGCTCAATGAAATGTACGGTGTTGCCACATTCTATGCCCAGTTCCGGTTGGTGCCGGCCGGCAAACATATCATCAAGATGTGTCATGGAACGGCCTGCCATGTGCAACAGGTTACAGCCATTACCGATGAGTTGTTGGATATGCTGGAGGTAAA
>SKYG01000045.1 GCA_007128045.1 Bacteroidales bacterium
ATAAGCCATAGAGATAGACATTCATCAGGACTCCGACTACTTTACCTTTTCGACCCGGGATGTCTTTGCCCGTGTTGCTTCGCTCATTGCTTCAGGGAAACCCTTTGATGAGATTGGCACCCCCCATAAGTCGCTTAATCACAAAATACCATTTAATCCTGTGGTGTACCCCGACCGTATTATTGGCAAGGTGATTTTTATCGACGGATATGAGAATGTTGTCGTAAACATAGAAAAAGAGTTGTTCAGGGTTTCCGGAAAAAACCGTCCTTTCTCCATTAACTTTCGGTCGCCAGGCAATAGCATTCATGAAATTCATCAGTCCTATTCCGACGTGATGGCAGGCGAGAAGCTGGCTGTTTTCGGTTCTTCCGGATATCTTGAGATTGCCATCAACCAGGGCAAAGCATCCAGTCTGTTAGGACTACATATCAATGACACGGTATCTATTGACTTTGACACCAGTTTCTAGTTAATCATCCTACTACAAAAATAGTTATGTTTACCCTGTATCGCAGAGAAATAAATAATTATTTCAACAACCTGATAGGAATTATTGTCGTTGCAGTCTATCTGATCATCATGGGATTGTTCTTGTGGGTCTTCCCGGGGGGGTACAATATTCCGGAATCCGGCTTTGCCAGCCTGGCCAGTTTGTTTAACCTCGCTCCCTATATTTTTCTGTTCATTATTCCGGCCATTACCATGCGATTTTTTGCCGATGAGAATAAAGCCGGCACCATAGAGATGCTCCTGACCAAGCCATTAACAGATATGCAGATCATTCTGTCCAAGTGGTTGGCGGGCATAACACTGGTAGTGATTATTTTGATACCAACCCTGATTTATTATTATACCGTTTCCCTGTACGCGATTGCTCCCGGTGTTGATACCGGAGGTACCTGGGGCTCTTACCTGGGTCTGCTCATGCTGGGAGCCGTTTTTGTATCCATTGGACTATTTTCCTCCTCGCTCACTGACAATCAGATCATATCATTTATTATCTCTCTGTTTCTTTCTGGCTTTGTTTTTATCGGATTTGAGCTTATTCACTCCTTTGGGTTGTTTGGCCAGTACGATCTGTTTGTCAGGAACCTGGGCATCCATGCCCATTACCTGTCTATTAGCAGGGGTGTTATTGATTCTCGTGATGTGATCTATTTTTTTAGTTTAACCGGCGTGTTCATTCTGCTGACAAAGATCAGGCTGGAAAGCAGAAAGTGGAGCCAGAAGATCGTGTCTGATAACCAGGCAACGTCAGTAAGCATTGATGTCAGAAAAAAACACCTGATGCATCTTGTTATAGGGTTTGTTGTTTTACTGGTATTGAATATGGTGGGTGGTAAATGGTTTATGCGAATTGACCTGACAGCAGAGAAACGCCATAGCCTCACGCCGGCAACCAGGCAATTATTAAGAGACCTTGACGATATAGTGTACTTCAGGGTATATCTCGAAGGCGACTTTCCTGCCGGATTTAAGCGTCTGAGCAACCAAACACGGGAAGTCCTGGACGAATTCAGGGCATACACGGATATGGTTCAATATCAGTTCATCAATCCAGCCAGGGTTGGTGACAGAGGTCAGGTGCAGGAGTACTACGATATGCTGGCAGAAAAGGGTATTGAGCCCACGCAGATACAAGTTCGTGCTGATGATGCAACCTCTCAACAGTTGATCTTTCCGGGGGCGATCGCGAGTTACGGCGATAAAGAAACAGCACTGATGATTCTGGTGGATCAGATTGGTCTTCCGCCAGAGGAAGTGCTGAACAACTCCGCCCAATTGCTTGAATACAACTTTGCCAAAGCTATTAAACAACTGGTAAGCGAACAGCGGCATACGGTCGGCATCCTTGATGACTATGCCACACTTGACCGCATCATGCTGCATGATATTACCAATACGCTCCGACAGTATTACCTGGTAGAGAGGGTAAATATTAATGGAGCCTATCCGACTATTCAAGACCTGAAGACCCTGATCATTGCCAAACCGCGTGAGCCATTTTCTGAAGCAGATAAATTTATTATTGACCAGTTTATCATGCAGGGAGGTTCTGTTTTATGGTTGATAGATCCAGTGTTTGCTGAGATGGACAGCTTGCAGCATTATCCGCACCATACTGTTGGTATCTCATGGCCTTTAAATATTGATGATATGCTGTTTAAATACGGGGTTAGACTGAATAACAACCTGCTGGAGGATTTGCAGGCAGCTCCAATACCGGTTACCACAGGATTTATGGGCGACAGGCCGCAGATCAGTCTGATACCCTGGCCTTATTTCCCGCTCCTAACGCCTACAGGCCATCACCCCCTTGTCAGAAACCTGAACCTCGTAAAGTCTGAATTTGTAAGTTCACTGGATACCATAGAAGTCACCGGTATCGAAAAAACAATCTTGTTACAGACATCACCATATACCCGGATTGTTCCCACTCCAGCCCATATTGCGCTGAGCTCCCTGCAGGATCCTCCCGATCAAAGAATCTATTCCAGCCCTCCGCAAGACGTTGCCGTGTTGCTCGAAGGAGCGTTCGAATCATTATATAAAAACAGAATACCTCCTGACGTCCAGCTGCCTGAAGGTTTTCAAATCCGGACAGAGGGGGTCACTGCAACCATGGTCGTGGTGAGTGACGGCGATGTGATCAGGAATCAGGTCAGCAGTACAGGGCAAATATTTCCGCTGGGTTATGACAGATTTAGTGGAGAAACATTTGGCAACAAAGACTTTATACTCAACGTGGTTGATTATCTTACCGATGACACCGGGATTATGGAGGCCCGTGCAAAGGAAGTGAGGCTGCGCATGCTTGATAAAACAAGAATGAATCAACATGCTATTGCAATTCAACTGGTGAATGTTGCAGCCCCTGTTATTCTTATACTTATCTTTGGGATGCTGCGAATTTTTCTTAGAAAGCGGTATTATACAAAATAGGGGAGCATCAACAATAGATCATGAGAAGGCCATTTCTTTTAACTCTTACTTTGATACTGATCATTGCATTAATCGCATTATTTTCAGGCAATATGAGAATTGCATTTCTGCAATCAGATGACCATTTCAACATAGATCAAAACGTATCAGTTTCAAAGATCATTCTAACCTCATCTGCTGATGAACAAGTTACCCTCGAAAGGATTGGTGACAATGAATGGGTTCTGAATTATATCCATGCGGCGAACAAGGTTGCAGTGAATCAGCTTATTACAACACTCAGACGATTGACCGTTCAGAGGCCTGTGTCAATTGGCAACAGGCAGGGAGTAAATGAGCATTTACAAAGGGACGGCACAACTGTTGAAGTATACAAACGACGTTTCTGGCTTAACATACCTTTTTTCGGGAGTTTGTTACCCGGGCACCGCCTGATCCGGAAGTTTGTAATTGGTGATGAAGCTGAAGGCGGACAGGCAAACTACATGCGTATGTACGGATCTGATAATCCTTATATTGTTTATCTGCCCGGTATGTCAACAGCCTTTCATGGCCTATTTTCACCCGAGGAGGCCCAATGGCATGATCCATTGGTTATTGATCTGCGAGCTCACCAGATACAAAAAATTGAAGTCAGGGTGCCGGAAAGTCCGAAAGAATCATTTACAATCAGCAGAGATGATATGGCAGGATTCAGCATGTTTGATGACCAGGGGAACGAAATTGACAGGTCATCATTGGATACTGTCAGACTTGATCGCTATGTCCATTCCTTCAGTGAACTTGCATATTACAGTCTGTTAACAGGTGAGCGCAAGGTCACAGCCAAACCAGAGAGGATACTTCCCCCATTTATGGAGATCGAGGTGTGGAGCACAACAGGAGAGTACACACACCTTATATATTACTATCGTCCGAACCGCAGGCAGGAGGGAAGGCTATACGCAGAGGGCCTGGTAACAGATCCAAACCTGTTTTACATGACCATTAATGAAGAGAAATTCGCGGCAGCAGAGTTTTATATTTTCAGCAGGATATTGCGTCATAGATCATATTTTCTGAATGATGATTCGAATTCGCTCATGAATGCCGGAAAAGAATAAAAAAAATCGATATTTTCAGCTATGTTTCTTATAAAAAATTATCTTTGCTAATCAAATAACCAAACGAGGAAAAGTATGAAATTCATTGTTTCCAGCACATTATTGCTTAAGCAGCTCCAGGCCATCAGTGGGGTTTTAAGTACCAATAATACCCTGCCTATTCTTGACAACTTTTTATTTGAACTAACCGATTCTCAGATCAGCATTTCGGCATCTGACCTGGAAACGACCATGACCTCCAGGATCTCTGTTGATATGTCTGAGGGCGAAGGTAGTGTTGCGATTCCGGCGAAAATCCTTCTTGATACCCTGAAGACCTTATCCGATGTTCCCGTCACCTTTGATATTGCTGATGATAATTTCGCGATTACATTGATGGCAGGGGAGGGTAAGTATAAGTTAGCAGGTCAGGATGGTCAGGAGTACCCACAGGTACCACCCATAGAGAGTGATACAAGCTTTGATATTGAGTCAGACATATTGTTTCACGCCATCACCAAAACCATATTTGCCGCCAGTACTGACGATTTACGTCCTGTAATGGCCGGTGTATACTGCGAGCTGGGGCCGGATCATACCACATTTGTGGCTACTGATGCGCACAAGCTGGTGCGTTACAGACGTACCGACATCAAAACCGCTGAAGGCGCCAGTTTCATACTGCCCAAAAAACCTTTGAATCAGTTAAAGCATATACTTGTACAAGACGATCTGCCGGTCACCGTTGAGTACAGTGACACAAACGCTCGTTTCACGTTTAAGAATATCATACTTACCTGCCGTCTTATCGATGGTCGCTATCCCAATTATTCGGCTGTAATACCTGCCAACAACCCCAATAAGATGACCATAGAGAGGGTTCCATTTCTGAACTCTATCAGAAGGGTGTCAATATTTTCCAATCAGACAACCTATCAGGTTAAATTCAAGATTGCAGGTAGTGAGTTAACCTTGTCAGCAGAGGACCTCGACTATAGTAATGAGGCACAGGAGCGTCTTAACTGCCATTATGATGGGTTGGATATGGAGATTGGTTTCAACAGTAAGTTTTTGCTTGAGATGTTGAATAACCTGGAAACGGAACAGGTGATGCTTTCTATGTCTGAGCCAAACAGAGCTGGGTTGATAACACCTGTAGACAGCGAAAATGAGGAGGAAGAGATCTTAATGCTGGTGATGCCGGTGATGCTCAACTCATAATGATTCATGCGGGCTAAGTGTCTTTTTCGGATAGCTTCAACCACCGGTCAGTTTTTTCATCAAGTTCCTTCTCCAGTTCACTGTAGCGCTGAGAAACAGTAATTAACTCTTCGGGAGATAATACACCTTTATTCATAGATTCAATAATTCTTGTCTTTTCCTTTTCAAGCACATCAATGCTTGCTTCAAGTTGTATGTATTCCTGCTTCTCTTTGTAGGATAATTTATTCTTGTCAGACCGTGTGTTGGCTACAACCTTGCTTGCCACTTTCTGTGTTTTGGCAGGAGCAGACTTATTGGCCTCTTGCCGGATTCTGTATTCCGTATAATTGCCAGTAAAATCTTTAATTACCCCGGCGTCTTCAAATACGAAAATATGGTCGACGATTTTATCAAGAAAATACCTGTCGTGCGATACTACCAGTAAGCATCCTTCAAAGCCTGCAAGGAATTCTTCCAACACATTCAGTGTGTGTATGTCAAAGTCGTTGGTTGGCTCATCCAGAATTAAAAAGTTAGGGTTTTTCATCAGAATCGTGAGCAGGTATAGTCTGCGTTTTTCGCCTCCGCTTAACTTTCCTACACGATTATATTGTGAAGATTGGGAAAAGTTAAAATAGAACAGCAGCTGGGAAGCCGTCATGGTTCTACCACCCCCTAAAGAAATACTCTCGGCTATATCGGTTATCACGTCTATGACCCGTTTATCATCGTCTACTTGCAGTCCTTCCTGTCTGTAATATCCATATTCTATGGTCTCTCCTTTAACAATTGAGCCATGATCAGGTGTAACTGATCCGGTGATAAGATTCAGAAGGGTTGATTTGCCACAGCCATTAGGGCCAACAATGCCTACTCGTTCGCCCCGTTTGAATACATAAGAAAACGTGTCAAGTACCCGAATGTCACCAAATTTTTTAGAGATATCTGTAAGTTCCAGGATTTTCTTGCCCATTCGTGCCATGTTAACCTGAATGGAGTCGATCTGGTTTGCATGTTGAACAGACGCTTTCTCCTGAAGAGTGTAGAAGGCATCAATTCTTGCCTTTGATTTTGTTGTCCTGGCCTTCGGACTACGCCTCATCCACTCAGATTCTTTCCTCAACAAATTCGTAGCTTTGTCTGTTTGTGACGATTGGCTTTCCAGTCGTTCTTGTTTCTTCTCCAGGAATTGGGCATAACTGCCTCTGTGATTATACAATACGCCCTGATCAAGTTCTATGATGCCGGTACATACTGAATCGAGAAAATAGCGGTCATGCGTTACAAGCATCAATGTTTGTTTTTTGCGCGACAGGTAAGCTTCCAGCCATTCTATCATTTCGAGATCCAGGTGGTTGGTGGGCTCATCCATCAGAATAAAGTCGGCATCATCAATCAGGATGCTTGCCAGTGCCAGCCTTTTTTGCTGTCCGCCCGATAATTGTCCGACTTTCGCACCCAGGTTGCCAATCTTCAGCTTCGTAAGCACTTGTTTGATGCGCTGTTCATAGTCCCATCCGTTTAGGGCATCCATCCGTTCAATAAGAAATTGAAGCTTCTTATTGTTATTTCCCGGCTGAATTCTTTCTTCATCCATCAACTCCTCATACTCTCTTACCAGGCAACATATCTCGCTATCAGAATAAAGCAAGGCATTTGACACTTTCAGCTCAGGGTCAAACAGCGGTTGTTGCTGTAAATACGCTATTTTTAAATCATTTCTATAGGAACAGTTACCTTCATCGGGCTGGTCAATGCCGGCAATGATATTTAGCAGGCTGGTTTTTCCGGTACCGTTTTGCGCAATAAGAGCCAGTTTCTCACCCTGGGTAATACCAAATGAAATTTGACTGAAAAGAACTTTTTCGCTATAAGCTTTGCTTATTTGTTCTGCTTGGAAAATAGTCACTTATATAAAAAGTTACTGGTTAGTGAAGGGTTTGCAAAGGTACAAAAAAACCCCGTCAATGTTGACGGGGTTACCCAAAAAAGTCATAAATTCTTGTATGAGATTTAAGCCTTTCTTACGTCTACAGCCTTTTTCCCCCTTTCGTCCTCAGAGATTTCAAAAACGACTTTGTCGTTGTTTGTAATTGGGTCGATCAGTCCTGTGTGATGCACAAACACGTCTTTTTCAGTCTTGTCATCAACGATGAACCCATAACCTTTCTTTTCATTAAAAAACTTAACAATTCCGGTTTCCATAACAAATAGAGTTTATTGGTAATGATATTAGCACTTTCAAAATTAATACTTTTTGCTTCATTTCCAATAGTCTGGACAAAATAATGCAGACCAGACGGTATTTTTTTATGGTAACAGGTCTTAATTATGACTTTTTAATAAACAGAAAATGGTTATACAAGGTCATAGACTATCGATAGATTTAGATGCTTTATATATTTATGATCAGGCTTTGGCCATTAATCTCTTAAATTTTCTTTTCGTTGACTGGATGATCTGATACATAGCGGGAACGATTACCAGGGTAAGAAATGTAGCAATTGTGAGTCCAAAGATCACCGTCCACGACATAGGTCCCCAGAAAGCAGCATTGTCGCCGCCAAAATAAATTTGTGGATCAAAGCGCATAAGCAATGTTACAAAATTGAAGTTCAGTCCAACAGCGAGGGGAAACAATCCCAGCACGGTGGTTATCGCTGTGAGAATAACAGGCCTGAACCTCGTCATGCCGGCTTGATGAATACATTGCAAGGAAGCTTCAGCATCCAGTTCAGCTTCAGGGTCAATCCCTGAATCAGCTTTTTTCTGAACATGCAGGTAGTCGGTATAATCGATCAATACGATGGCATTATTAACGACCACGCCTGCCAGACTCACAATACCTATCCCTGTCATGATCACGACAAACTCCATGTTAAAGAGTGCCAGACCGAAAAATACCCCGGCAGTGCTAAAGACCACGCTGGCAATGATAATAAATGGTTTTAGGATGGAGTTGAACTGGGTTACCAGAATCAGTGCAATCAGAGAGACAGCGATAAACAGTGCTTGTATCAGAAAGGCCATTGACTCAGCCTGTTCCTGTTGCTCTCCGGTAAATTCATAACGGTACCCGTCGGGCAGGTAAAAGTCAGATAGCAGCTCTTTTATCTGCTGGTTGATTCTGGTGGCATTGTACCCAGGAAGAACATTGGAACTTAGTGTAATTGCCCTATCCATATTGATCCGTTTGATGGCTCCATATGTTTTATTGTATTCTACTGAGGCTACAGCCGATATAGGTACCTGCATCAGCCTTCCGGTACTTTGACTGCGAAATGTAATTGACTGATTCATTAATGTTGACAGGCTTCTTCTGTAGCTTTCATTTAAGCGCAACTGGATAGGAAATTCTTCTTCGCCAACTTTAAATGTGGAGATTTCACGGCCAAAAAGGGCTGTTCTTATATTGTTTGCAATGGCATAGGTAGATACGCCAAACCTGCGGGCAGCTTCTCTGTCGATGTGTATAATGATCTCCGGGTTGTCTTTATCCAGATCAATGCCCAACCCTTCGATCCCTTCGATTCCTGACGTTTCTATCATACGCTGTATACTATCTGTAAATGCAATCAGCTTGTTAAAGTCACGTCCGCTTACTTCAATGTTGACAGCTTTTCCGGATGGGGGGCCGGCTGCATTCTTTTCAATCATGAATTCCATACCTGGATAATTGCCAATGAGATGATCACTGATCTTTTCCATGATGTTACTGGTATTTATTCCCTCCCGATTCTCAAACTCAATAAATGTGATGGTAATACGGGCTCTGTTTGGGGAATCTCCTGAGCTGAATTCCATCTCACCCACGGCACCTCTTCCTACCGTGGTGAGCACAGATTTGATGATATGGCGATAAGGGGCGATGATCTTCTCAACATCTTTTTCGACCTCCATGATCCGCATATCGGTCTCCGTGATGTCTGTACCAATAGGCATTTCCACCAGGATGTTTATAAATTGAGGTTCATTATCGGGGAAAAACAGGACGTTAGGACTTCTGGCGACAAAGAAAATTACGGAGAGAATCAAAAAAACAAGCGTTCCCCCTACAAACTTGTAAGGATTGCGCCTATGCAACGCATAGCGCAGCGTTTTCTCATACAAACGCTCATTAAATGGCAGTAAGACAGCCTGAAACCACCTGGCAAGTTTTTTCAATACAAACTGGCCGAAGGTAAATAACAGTGTTACCAGTAAAAAAATATTGCCAGCAAGCGTTAGACCCATTATATGAAACATAACACCCGCAATCAAACTGATACCTATTACGATCAGTCTTCTTCTGAGTTTTTCTTTTTCTACCTCTGTTTCTGTTTTTTGGGTGGCAAACTCAGCTGACTCTTCCGGTCTTTGTCGAAAAAAGGTGTAAGAAAATACAGGAATGATGATCAGCGCTACGAACAAGGAAGATGATAAAACAATGATCAGTGTTACAGGAAGGTATTTCATGAATTCACCCACGATCCCACCCCAGAATGCAAGGGGAAGAAATGCCGAGAGTGTAGTAGCCGTAGATGTAATAATTGGCCAGGCGATTTCTCCAATGGCCATTTTAGCGGCATCAAAGATGGAATAATCCTTGCCCGCAAAACGGAATATGTTATCAACGGCAACGATTGAGTTGTCGACCAGCAGCCCTAGAGCAAGTATGAGTGAGAACAAGACGATCATATTGATCTGCACATTTGCCAGACCAAATACCATAAATGATATCAGCATGGATAGTGGGATGGCGATACCAACAAACAAGGCATTTTTCAATCCCAGAAAAAGGTACAGTACCAGCACCACTAAGATAACAGCGGTGATTACACTGTTTTCAAGGTTACTAAGCTGGTTTCTGATTTCTTCAGACTGATCGTTGGTGATAGAGATGTTCAGGGATTCAGGTAAAGCCCCACTTTCTTTGGCTTCAGCCAGCACCTGGTACACCTTATCGGTGGCACTGAGAAGATTTTCGCCCGATTTTTTTATGACCTGCAATGACACTACAGGTTGGTCGTCGAGTCTGGCAAAGCTCATGGGGTCTGCATATGTGTCAACCACTTCAGCCACATCTCTCAGGTATACAATCTGCTGATCCTCATACTTGATGATAATGCTTTCCATTTGTCTGATATCAGTAAACTCACCGATTGTCCGGACTGCCCACCGGGTGTTGTCGTCAAACAACAAAGAGCCCCCCGACATAGAGATGTTTTCCGCCCGGATCGCGTTGTCGATATCATCAAAACCAAGCTCGTGAGCATCAAGTTTGAAAGGATCAACCCTGATCTGTATCTCCCGTTCTTCAATACCAGTGATCTCTACTTTAGAGATTTCTCCTATCTCTTCAATCTCCTCTACGAGGTAGTCGGCCATGCGTTTCAACTCATTCGGGGAAAAATCGCCGGATAAGTTGACATTGATGATGGGAAACTCCGAAAAATCTATGTCCAGAACAATTGGGTCGGCAGGCAGATCGCCAGGCAGGTCTCCTTTAACCCTGTCGACGGCATCTTTTACATCCTGCAAAGCAACTTTTATATCTATGTCGGTCTGAAATTCTACTATAATATCTGAATTGTCTTGCGTAGATGTAGAGCGTAAGACCTTTATGCCGTTAATGGTGTTGATCTCGCTTTCCAGGGGGCGTGTAACGAGGTTTTCAATGTCGGATGGTGGATTGCCCGGGTAGATGGTTTTAACCATTACTGTAGGAATCACCACATCGGGGAATAGCTCTTTTGGAAGTGTTCTGTATGATAAAATGCCGAATACGGCAAAAATAAACGTGATCAGAAATATGGTCTGTTTATTCTTTAGCGCGGCTGTTGTCAGGATAAATTCCCTGACGTTCTTATTCTCTGCCATAATTGGTCATATTGTTCACGTACCGTTACTATTGGTCTGTTGATGCTACAGTTGCCGGGGAATCCTGCATGCGTATCAGGCTCATATCGGTGACCCGGTTATGGCCACGGTTGATGATCTGGTCGCCTTCCTGCAGGCCGCTGTTTATCATGGTGATACCTTCTCCATCGGCACCTCTTTCAATATAAATTTTCCGGGCGAGCAGGTCTCCGTTTTGTTGTCTGGCAACATATACGTAATGTCCCTGAAGATCCTGTTTGATGAGCATGGAAGGAATGGATATGACATTCTCCATTGTAAGTATATTAATACTTATGTTTGCCATCATATTTGGTTTAAATCGCTCTTCCTGGTTGTCGATTTGCAATTGCACCCTGAAGGTTCTGTTTTCAGGATTAATGGTATTACCGATCCTGTTAATGGGCACAGAGGCTTCAAATCCAGGATAACTGGGGAACCTGAGAATAACGGGATCACCCTGTCGAATGGCGCCCAGGTGAGATTCAGAGACATCGGCATTGATATAAAGTTTATGCAGGTTTAGCAATAACATGACCCTGGTTCCGGGCATAGCCAACTCACCTTCTTTGATAAAAATATCATCAACAATACCATCGAACGGCGCTCTCATAACAGCCATTTCAAGTTGCGACTGCAAGGTTTTTAGCCTTGTCTCCAAAGACTCCAGGTTATTGCGTGCTTCCAGGTATTGAATCTCGCTGCCAATCTGTTGATCCCAAAGGTTTTTTTGCCGGTTATACACAGTTCTGGCCAGTGCAAGGCTGGTTTCTAACTCTGATATGTTTCCCGCTATTACGCTGGTATTTAATCGCGCCACCACCTGTCCGGTCTTAACATGCTGACCTTTCTTTACCAACAATTCCTTCATCTGCCCGCTGGTTTCAGGACTGATAATTGCCGTTTGGATCGCTTCAACAGCGGCCGCTGCCTGAAAAAACTGTTTGAAGTCATTTTTTTGTAACTCCAATAGGGTTACCGGAATCTGATTGCGGCTCTGTGGTCGCTCACCCATATTGACGAGAAGCTGCTCAAGTTCATTGATCTTCATTGTCAGCTCGTTGATCTGAGCACTATATTGCGAAATTTGCTGACGGATTGCTTCCGGTGTTTCCTCTTCACTACCACTGCATCCGATAAAAGAAAGAAGAGAAAAGAGAAAAATATGCGTCAAGCTTAACTTTTTTACTTTGAACATCTTATGCATCTTTAATGTGTTATGGTAGCTTTTTATATTTCTATTTAACCGCAATGAACGCGAAGTTATTCGGTAGATCGCAAAGAAAACAATTCAACAGTTCAACAATTCAACTATCTTCCCAGTGCTTTTTCCAGGTCGTTTCTGGCAGTTAACAGGTCAAACATTGCGGCGATATAGTTAGACTGTGTTGTCAGGTACTGTTCGTTTGCCTGTGTTAGTTCCAGGCTGGTAGCCAGCCCTTCTTTATGCATGATCCTGGTTCGTTGCAAGATGCGCTCTGCGAGGTCTAGGTTTTCTTTTTGATCGTTGTATTTCTCCATGGCAGTATCAAAATCAGTTGTTGCCTTATCCATTTGCATCATCAGCGATTGTTCGACCTGCAAAACGGACAGCGTAGCCTTTTCCAGTTCCAGTCTGGCCTGTTGTACGCGCGACGACCTCATGCCGCTGGAAAATATGGGGATGGTCAGGTTAACGCCAAAATAGGTGCTGGGAAACCAGGGAAACCCACCATCAAGGAAATTAAATTCATTTCTCATGGCCATTTCTTGGCGGGTAAATGAGGCAGACAAGCTGGGTAGATAAAAGCTTTGTTCGCGACGTAGAACCATCGTGCTGAATGCTTCCTGCGAAGAAGCTAATTTGTAATCAATATGTGTTGATGGCTCAAATCCGGAACTCCAATAGGTTTGTTGTGCCAAACCTTCTATCAGGTCTTCCAGGCTTTCATTCAGTCGTATCGGTTGATTCAGATCGATTCCAATCTGAAACTTCAACAAATTCTCTGTAACCTGTATTTGTCTTTCCAGATTAGAAATGTTGTTTTTCATATTTGAAACGGTGAGTCTGAGCTGATCCACATTTATGGGATCGGTAAAACCGGCTTCCATGATTTTTTCAGTCTCAAACAAGGTTTGTTCCAGATTTTCGAGGTTCTCGTTAAGCATGTTGTGATTGGATGCGGTGAGTAAAACCAGCAGATAGGTTTCTGTGATCATATTCTTTACCTCCAGTTCGGTTCGTTTCAACCCATGACTGGCAATTTCTCTGTAAATTCTTGCCGCCCTCAATCCAACAATATATTCACCGCTGAAGATGATCTGATTTACAGTTGCTGTGGCAAACAAATTCTGTTCCGTTCCAAATTGTATCTCAGCAAACTCTCCGGCCTCTCCTCCAAAAAATTCAGCAGGTACCAATGAGGTAGGTACATCAATATAATACTGATAGCCCAGTGAGGCACTGATTTGAGGCAAGCCTATCGCAGTTGTTTCTTTGATCTGCTGTTGTGCTATCCTGGTGTCTATCTTACTTTTCTGTATGTCGGTGTTGTATTCCAGGGCCATCTCCAGAGCCTTTTCAAGCGATAACTGCAGGGGAGGGGCTCCCTGGGTGTTGCCTATGGCCGAAATACAAAGCAGAACAACCACTGATAACTTCTGTAAAACTATGAAAATAGTTTTCTTCGATAGTGATGATGCAACCATAGACCAATGCTTGTATTAATCGTTAAGTTGTTGAAATAACGAATTAAGGTATAAAAATGTTTAATCGAACAAAAGATTTGATATTTTCATAACGCAAAAAGACTACAAACAAATCGGAAGTATTGCTAAAAAAAAGTTTAATATATAACACAGGCAAGTAACTGTCAGATACTTTCTGCATCAGCCAGAATCAGTATTGATCTGGCCGGTACTGGAGCCTCACCCTCGAATGGCTTATTGTATCCGGGGGTGCGTAATCCTTTTTCATTGATGCCATATTTTGTTGCTACGGCTGTAAATTTACCGGTGGGAAGCTGGACGTTGCCTATTTTATTGTCAGCATTGTAAAACACAAGAATTTCCTTCCAGGAATCTCCATTGGCATGTCCGCGTATATGAAAACCAATGAGTAGTTCTCTGCCATTATCGAGAAACTTAAGGTGTTTCTGAACCATTTTGGTGGTAGTCATCCGAAAGGCAGGATGGTTTCTTCTCAAGGAAATCAGGTCCCGGTAGAACGTAAACACGTCATAATATGTTGCTTTATTTGACCATACGATCTGGTTGATGGTATCTGGCAGGTTGTAAGAGTTATGTTCTCCGAATTTAGTCCTTGCAATTTCTTCTCCTGCATGCAGGAATGGTATTCCCTGTGATGTAAGTACGATAGCGTTGGCAAACTTTTGTATGTCTATTTTTTCTTGCTTGCTGCAGGATTTGCAGGTGTATGAAATCTTATCCCACAAGCATGGATTGTCGTGACAAGTAACAAAAGTGATTGTTTTCAGCGGATTATTGGCATAAGGGCCGTCAGAGTAATTGACCTTATGGTAGTTAATTTGCGGATGGTCTGTTGATGCCACCACACCAAATTTGATACTGTCTTTCAGACCTGTTTTTCTGGCCATAAAGCCGGGGTCTTCATTGTTGGCCCAACTACCTCTGATGCCATCGCGGATATCATCGCTAAACACAGCTATTCCATGCAGTTTGGAGGCGTTACACTTCATGGCTCGCAAATCTTCCGGCAAGGTGGTTTCGTTCGAGATCCATCCTTCACCATACAGGAAAATGGTGGGATCGATTGCATCCAGCTCATGTCGAATCAGGTTCATGGTTTCAATATCAAGCAACCCCATCAAATCGAACCTAAAGCCATCAATATGATACTCTTTAGCCCAGTATTTCAATGATTCTACAATGAATTTCCTCATCATAGGTCGTTCAGAAGCCGTTTCATTTCCGCAGGCAGAGCCATTGGAGTAGTTTCCATCCGGGTTCTTTCTGAAAAAATAATCAGGTGCCAGCTGATCAAACGGGGAGCTCGCCACGTCGTACATGTGGTTGTAGACCACATCCATGATCACCCTAAACCCTTTTTTATGCAAGGCTTGCACCATTTGTTTGAATTCTTTGATCCTGACATTCCCATCGAACGGGTTGGTAGCATAAGAACCTTCCGGTACATTGTAATGTTTGGGGTCATATCCCCAATTGTATTGCTGATCGTTTGGTTTGCTTTCATCCACTGTTGCGAAGTCGGCCACTGGAAGCAAGTGTACGTGAGTAATTCCCAGCTCTTTAAGATGGTCTATGCCACTGGATAGCCCTTCAGGACATTTCGTTCCAGTTTCAGTAAACGCCAGATACTTGCCTTTGTGTTTCATCCCGGATGCATTGTGTATTGAAAAGTCGCGAACATGAACTTCCCAGATCACGATATCAGCAAAGCTATTTAAGACGGGGCGTTTGTCATCATCCCATTCTTCGGGATTTGTAGCCTTCAGGTCTGCGATCATACCCCTGTTGCCATTTACCCCAACTGCACGAACCTGTGGATCTGGTACTTCCAATCCCCACTGACCATCTATTTTCGCCTGAAATGTATAATACCGGTTCTTCCAATCGCCTTCCAATGCCAAGACCCACGTACCAGCAGCATCCTTATTCATAGGAAGTACTTCCAGTTGGTTTCCGTCATGACCCTGATCATACAACCGGAAAATCACTTCGGAGGCAGTTGGAGCCCATATGCGTATATGTGTTTTGGATGGATCATAAGATACACCGAGATCATTTCCTTCATAAACCGGATAATCTTGCCATGATTCGTGAGAGTTTGTTTTCGATTTTCTGATATTTGCAACCATTTTATGAACAATTTTAAATAGATCAACCAAGAAGCTTGTCAACGCAATTTTTAACGGACTTAACTGACACAATAGCTTTGACACGACACTAGCCTTACCGGTGTTTCCTATAGGAAATCTTATTTGTACCAGAGACTCAAAGTGCGCAAAAATACACTTTTTAAACTTATATGCGGAGTCTGATTGGTAAACCATTTGCAAACCATTTAATCATTCCGGACAG
>SKYG01000182.1 GCA_007128045.1 Bacteroidales bacterium
ATAAGCTGTTCTTTGATATTCTCAGGAATAACATCCCTCTCAGGAAAGTTAAGAAACTTCCCGGCTTTTTTATCCTGGTCCCATTCGAGCCATGAATAAGCAGAGGAACGCGATGATAAAGAATCTATAACGATTTCAAGATTTCTGGATCTTTCACGAACCGCAACAATATCGCCTGGCTTTAGTGTGTACGATGGGATATTGGTAACTTTACCATTCACGGTTATGTGGCGATGGCCAACGAGTTGTCGTGCAGCACGGCGGCTCGGAGCTATTCCCATACGGTAAACAACATTATCCAATCTGGCCTCAAGTAACTGAAGCAGAATTTCTCCGGTAATACCTTTCTGACGAACAGCTTTTTTGAACGTATTGGAAAATTGCCTTTCAAGCAAACCATATGTATATTTTGCCTTTTGCTTTTCCAACAACTGTGTACCATATTCAGATGTTTTCCGTCTTTTTTTCATCTGCCCATGTTGTCCGGGCGGATACTTCTTTTTCTCAAACGCTTTATCTGCGCCAAAAATTGGTTCGCCGAATTTTCTTGCAATTTTGGTTGTTGGACCTAAATATCTTGCCATTTTTTTTGTATAATCTTAAAGTTCAGTCAAATAAATAATACCTACACCCTTCTTCTTTTGGGAGGGCGACATCCATTATGTGGTAAAGGGGTAACATCAGTGATCTCAATCACCTCAATACCCGATGCATGTAACGTACGAATTGCAGACTCTCTTCCCGAGCCAGGTCCTTTAACGTACACCTTAACCTTTCTTAATCCGGCATCATAAGCTACCTTGGCGGCATCCCCTGCAGCCATCTGCCCGGCGTATGGGGTGTTCTTCTTAGAACCTCTAAAGCCCATCTTTCCGGCCGACGACCAGGAAATTACCTGCCCGATCTGATTGGTCAAGGTAACATTGATGTTGTTAAATGACGCGAAAATATGGGCCTGTCCAACAGGCTCAACTTTAACGACTCTTTTTTTGGTGCTTCTCGCACCTTTGTTTGTTTTTGCCATGTGTTAACTATTTTTCTCTGATCAAGTGGTGTTAAACCAACTTCAATGGTAAATTACTTGGTCGCCTTTTTCTTATTGGCAACAGTCTTCTTCTTTCCCTTCCGCGTACGAGCGTTATTTTTTGTCTTTTGTCCTCTAAGTGGCAACCCGATACGATGACGAATGCCTCTGTAACAGCCAATGTCCATCAATCGTTTAATGTTCATCTGCGTTTCTGAACGAAGCGCACCCTCGACTTTAAAATGTTCGTTGATCACATTACGAACATTTGTCAATTGCTCATCATTCCAATTATCCACCTTAAGATTTTCATCAATTCCTGCTTGTTCGAGAATCTTTTGTGCAGCGCTCCTGCCAATACCATAAATGTAGGTAAGACTGATCACACCTCTTTTGTTCCTGGGAATATCAACTCCAGCTATACGTGCCATATGTACATGTATTTTAAAATGTTTCCGTGTATTAACCCTGACGTTGCTTAAACTTCGGGTTCTTTTTATTGATTACGTAAATTCTTCCTTTTCTGCGCACTATCTTGCACTCAGGACTTCTTTTCTTCACTGAAGCTCTTACTTTCATTTGTATAATATTTTTTGTGTACTATCGCTAAACAATTCAACAACTCAACAGTTCAACAACTCAACAATCTTTTACTTGTATCTGAATGTAATTCTACCTTTTGACAAATCATAGGGCGACATTTCCACTTTAACCCTGTCGCCAGGCAAAATTTTGATGTAATGCATTCGCATTTTTCCGGAAATATGTGCCGTAATTACATGCCCATTTTCAAGTTCAACGCGAAACATTGCATTACCTAATGATTCAAGAACAGTCCCGTCTTGTTGTATAGATGCTTGTTTAGCCATAGGTTTTAATGAATGATGATCGAATTATGTTGATTGTTCAATAAAGCCTCTTTTACATAGTCAAATGTCGATAATACGTCAGCCTTTCCTTTACCAACAGCTACTGTGTGTTCAAAATGTGCTGATGGTTTCCGGTCGGCCGTTCTGATAGTCCATCCGTCTTTTCCCTGAACTACGAATCGTTGTCCGAGATTGATCATGGGTTCAATGGCTATCACAAGGCCTTCTTTTAATGTCATTCCATTCCCTTTCTTTCCAAAATTCGGAACTTCTGGCTCTTCATGTAACCCCCTCCCCAATCCATGACCGACCAATTCCCTGACTACTGTATAACCATGATCCTCGGCATGCTTTTGGATGCTGTACGACAGATCACCCAGCGTATATCCTTCCACTGCATGATCAATTCCGATCAACAAGCACTGGTATGTGGTCTTCAGCAGGCGCTTTACCAGGTCAGAGATTTCTCCAATTGCAAAGGTGTAGGCAGAGTCACCATAATAACCATTCATCAACACACCACAATCTACTGATAAGATATCACCTTCCTTCAATTCATTATCTCCTGGAAATCCATGCACGACAACCTCATTGGGCGACATACATAAGGTAGCAGGAAACCCTTGATACCCTTTAAAACCAGGTATTGCTCCATGATCGCGGATAAAAGTCTCCGCAATACTATCAAGCATTCTGGTAGTAATACCGGGCCTGATTTCTTTGGCTACTTCAGCCAGGGTTTTTGCAACAAGCAAAGAACTTTGACGTATATATTCTATTTCCTCAGTGGTTTTGTAATGAACCATGTGCTACAACTTTTAGCCAGCCATTCCCATTGCGCCTGAGCGACCTTTGATTCGTCCGGACTTGGTAAGACCGTCATAATGACGCATCAATAAATGACTTTCTATCTGTTGCAACGTATCCAGCACAACTCCAACCATAATCAGCAAAGATGTCCCTCCAAAAAACTGACTAAACTGACCGGTCACACCCATCAAAGATACCAAAGCAGGCATGATCGCAACGAATGCCAAAAAGATTGAACCGGGAAGGGTTATCTTAGACATCACATTGTCGATAAATTCAGCCGTTCTCTTTCCTGGTTTTACACCTGGAATAAAGCCACCATTCTTTTTCATATCCTCAGCCATCTGATTTGGATTGACAGTAATAGCTGTATAAAAGTATGTAAACAGAATGATCAGTATAGCAAATGTAAAGTTATACCAAAATCCCAGAAAATTTGAGAATGTAGCGGCAAATCCACTTAATGCCTCAGAAAATCCAGCCAAAGTAATTGGAATAAACATGATGGCTTGTGCGAAGATAATCGGCATTACCCCGGCAGCATTTACTTTCAGGGGAATATATTGTCGAACACCTCCGTACTGTTTATTCCCGACCACCCGCTTGGCAAACTGAACAGGTATTCTACGGGTACCTTGCACCAATAATATGGTTAATACAACCACTCCCATTAATATAACAATCTCTACAAGGAACACCACAAGCCCTCCTCCTGCTTGCTCTTCCACACGAGCTATAAATTCAGCTGCCAGGGCAAAAGGCAGGTTGGCGATGATGCCTATCATGATGATCAGTGAAATACCATTACCGATTCCTTTCTCTGTAATTCGCTCACCAAGCCACATGACAAACATCGTACCTGATATCAAAATGATTACCGAAGAAATCATGAAGAAGGTAGTAGGAGATGTTGCTGCAGGGTCAAATGGTGATATTGCTTCAGGGGGTAACTGCGAAACCAGGTTGGCAAGGTATGCCGGTGCCTGTGCTGCAGTAATAAACACGGTAAGATAGCGGGTAATCTGATTGATTTTTTTTCTGCCACTCTCGCCCTCTTTCTGTAACCGCTGGAAATACGGTACCGCAACACCAAGCAATTGTATCACAATGGAGGCACTAATATATGGCATGATACCAAGAGCAAAAATTGAAGCCTGTGAGAATGCACCGCCCGAGAACATATTTAACAGCCCAAGCAATCCTTCCTGCGTTTGAGCCTGAAGTGCCGCAAGCTGACTAGGATCAACACCGGGTAATGCCACAAAGGTACCCAATCGGTATATCAACAAAAAACCTAGCGTATTGATAATTCTGATACGCAGGTCTTCGATTCGGTATATATTCTTAAGGGTTTGGATAAATCTTTTCATTACAAAGAATTATATCTTGTTAACTTTCCCACCAATAGATTCAATGGCCTTAACGGCTGATGCCGAAAAAGCGTGTGCAGTTACTTCTAACTTTGCAGTTAATGTGCCGCGACCCAAAACCTTAACGAGGTCTTTTCTTTTGGCCAGCCCATTATCAACAAATACCTGTAAATCGATCGTTTCAAGACCTTTCTCTTCGGCCAGCTTTTGCAGGACGTCCAGGTTAACTGCATTATATTCTATCCGGTTTGGGCTATTAAATCCAAATTTTGGTAAGCGCCTAACAAGCGACATCTGACCACCTTCAAAACCTGCCTTGCGACTGTATCCTGAACGCGATTGTGCACCTTTATGCCCTTTGGTCGCGGTATCACCCCTTCCGGAGCCTTCTCCCCTGCCGATTCTTTTTCTATTCTTAGTAGAGCCTTTGGCCGGTTTAAGATTGCTTAGATTCATTGTATCTGATGAATTAAATATTATAAAAACAAATCATTGATAACCTAATCATTCAACTCTTCTACACTTACAAGGTGTTGAACTTTATGTATCATTCCTTCAACCTGAGGTGAAGCTGTTATGGTAACCTCTTTACCCATCTTTGTCAACCCAAGTGCATCCAGGGTTCTTTTCTGTCTCGCAGGCCTGCCGATCCGACTTCTGACCTG
>SKYG01000266.1 GCA_007128045.1 Bacteroidales bacterium
ATGTAAAATTTTGTCATCTACAGGATGAAACTGGATATCCTGCAAAACGACATTGAATTTTTTTCCGTTGATTTCCAGGCTGACCAAACACACTTCCGGGGTAAATACGATATCTTTAAAACTTACGGCAGGGGTTACAAAATGGATTTGTTCCTTACCTCCATAAATAACGCATGGCACAAGGCCTTCTCTGCGCAATCGTCTAGCATCTTTTTTCCCTACGTTCTCTCTTGGAGAACCGCTCACAGATACTGTTTTCATTTTTTGTAATGGTTAATGATTAATAAATAGTGAACCTGTTATTCCTAATGGAGGGTGCAAAGGTAATACTTTATAATGTAACCACCAGCAGGTAATTACAGAAAGTCAGAGTATGGTAGAGAATTCGAAGTGTGTGCTTATAGATTCATGATTGTGCACCCGTTGTATCACATCGGCAAACAACCTGGCACTGCTAAGCACTTTTACTTTCCGGCAATCTTTTTTCAGCGGAATGGTATCTGAGACGAGAATTTCATCAAACATACTGTTTTCAATCCTGTCATATGCCTTTTCACTAAACACGGGATGGGTACAAACTGCTCTCACGCTATTGGCTCCGTTTTCACGCATCATTTCAGCGGCTTTGGTGATCGAACCGGCTGTGTCGATAATATCATCCACCAGTACAACGTCTTTGCCCCTGACATCGCCAATCAGCACCATCCGGTCCACCTCATTGATTCTTACACGTTGTTTGTAACAGATCACCAGTTCGCTATTCATGAACTTCGCATAGGCAGCAGCCCGTCGTGTTCCACCGGTATCTGGAGAAGCCATCACCAGATTAGGAAGGTTCAATGCCTTAATATACGGGACGAATATGGCTGAAGCATATAGATGATCAACGGGAATATCAAAGAATCCCTGAATCTGATCAGCGTGTAAATCCATCGTAATGATGCGACTAACCCCAGCAGCAATAAGCAAGTTGGCCATTAATTTGGCCCCTATAGAAACACGGGGTTTGTCTTTTCGGTCTTGACGTGCATATCCAAAATAGGGTATTACAGCAACAACCTGGTTTGCAGAAGCCCTTCTGGCAGCATCGATCATCAGCAATAGCTCGATGATATTATCGGCAGGAGAAAAAGTACTTTGAATGATAAAAACATCATTTCCACGAAGTGTTTCCTCATAAGACGGCTGTACCTCTCCATCAGAAAAACGGGCAACCAGTTCTTTTCCTAAAGGTTTTCCATATTCGCTGGCAATTTTCTGAGCAAGATAACGAGATGCAGATCCGGAAAATATTTTTACCTGACAGGGCATGAAAATTTGTTTTTTGGAGGTTGATTCAATCATCAATGAGGCAAAATTATAAATAAAAATCAACTTATGCCGTTGTACCCCAAATGATTTTTTGATTTTTTTTTGCGGGAAAGAAAGTAATGTTTACATTTGCAGGCCTGTATTGGCATTGCCAAAGAACCAGCCCGGGTGGCGGAATTGGTAGACGCGTTGGTCTCAAACACCAATGATAGCAATATCGTGCCGGTTCGATCCCGGCCCCGGGTACAAAAACCCCCTGCCACCATTTGGCGGCAGGGGGTTTTGTATAATATCTCAAGGTGATTTTTTTTTAAGATAAAAACCCAACGGCTACGTGCAAAGAACGATCGCTTTACCCTGATTTAAAAAAAGTTAAGCCATGTTAAATACTGTTAAAGGCTGTTGGCGCTGGTAAATCCATTATATTTTTGTAATAGGATGAAGAAACAATTTATTATACTGGTGATCGCTTCCATTACCCTGTCATTGCTAGGGTTGATTGGGATCCAGATTTACTGGATCAGGAATGCTGTATCGGTAAAAGAAATAAATTTTGACCGTGGTGTCAGTGAGGCTATTGGGAGGGCCATATATAAGTTCAACAAGATAGAGTTAACGCGTAAAATGCTCACTCAAAGAGAGAAGGGACAACAGATGAGCGATTTGTTTCAAACCCTTGACTCGCTTAACCACCGGTATTATCAACAAATTATCAACCAACAAAGTCCGGATGTATTACCAGGGGATACTACTTATCAAAGCTTTCTGCAGGATGTACAGATCAACATAAGACAGCTGGAATCAGGTCAGGTGGTTCAATCATTCGATACCAGCTATGTAAATACCCAGGGCAATATGCAGGGCAGCAGCCGGGGATATGCCTCAGGCCATGACTACGCCCTGCAAGAGGATCCATTCAATCTGTTCTTCGAACGTAGTAAGATGATTAACGACCTGTTCGACGATATCTTTTCCAGCCGGCACTCATTCCATATTTCTTCAGCAGAAAGTATCCGGACTCTCGACTCACTCATGGGAGCAGAATTGCGTTCGCACGGTATAAAAACATCATATGAGTTTGGTGTGTACAATCCCATATATAACCAACTTATTAATGAAAAAACCGGAAAATATACCGACGACCTGATGCAAAGCCAATACGTGTACAGCCTTTTTCCCAATGATATATTTGCCAATCCGGAATATTTGCTGTTATTTTTCCCCGATCAACAACGGTATATTTTCTCACAGACAAACGCCATGCTGGCAACCTCAGCGCTCTTTATCCTGATCATTATTTCATCTTTTGCGTTTTCTATCATAACCATAATCAGACAAAAGAAACTGTCTATGATGAAAACCGATTTCATCAACAACATGACACATGAACTAAAAACGCCTATTTCTACCATCTCGCTGGCATGTCAGGCTCTGAGCGACAAAGATGTTCAAAAGTCAGAAAGTCTTTATCAGAGCTATATTACCATGATCAATGAGGAAAATAAACGCCTTGGATCTATGACTGAAAAGGTGTTGCAAACCGCGGTAATCGAGAAAGGAAGAATGCGTTTGAATACAACAGGCCTAGATATTCACGACATCATTGAAGATGCTATTCTGAAAATCGGATTACAGGTTGATGCCAGGAATGGATCCATTACCACAGAACTTAAGGCTCAATACAGCTTTATAAGGGCTGACAAGGTGCACCTTACCAATGTTTTCTTTAACCTGCTCGACAATGCCAATAAATATTCTCCGATTAACCCCAGGATTCATGTCATGACAGAAAATAACAACAAAGGTGTCCTTATTCATTTTAAAGATAACGGAATTGGTATAAGTCGTGTAAATCAAAAGAAAATTTTTGATAACTTGTACCGCGTTTCAACAGGAAATATTCATGATGTAAAAGGGTTTGGTCTGGGACTAAGTTATGTAAAGGCCATTACAGAGCAACATGGAGGATGGGTAACGGTAAATAGTGAGCTGAAAAAAGGCTCTCAATTCACTGTTTTTATTCCATTTGGTTTTAACGACAGCAATTATCAGAATTCTTAAATGAATGCAAATATTGAAAAACCACTCCCCATGGAAAAACCAAACATCAAGATTCTACTGGCTGAAGATGATCCAAATCTGGGCACCATCCTAAAGGCATATCTGGAAGCTAAGGGCTTTCCAACCACCCTTTGCATTAATGGACAAGAAGCCTACAACATGTATCTGAAAGAAGTTTTCAACTTTTGTATACTCGATGTCATGATGCCGGTAAAAGACGGATTTACCGTAGCCAGAGAAATCAGAAAAGTTGACAAAAAAATCCCGATTCTTTTCCTTACGGCAAAAACCATGCAGGAAGACATCCTGGAAGGGTTAAAGATAGGGGCAGACGACTACCTTACAAAACCTTTCAGCATGGAAGAACTCCTGTTGCGGATCAATGCCATTCATCGCAGAACATCTCCTGAAATATCCGGAGATTCTGACAAAACCTTTTTTCGCATTGGAAAGTATTCTTTTGATTATTCGCGACAGATATTAAAAATTGAGGATCAGGAACAAAAGCTTACGTCCAAAGAAGCTCAATTGCTGAAAATGTTATGCGACAGGATCAATGACGTACTGGATCGTTCTGAAGCTTTAACAAAAATCTGGCTCGATGATAATTACTTCAATGCAAGAAGCATGGATGTATATATTGCCAAGCTGCGAAAATATCTGAAAGACGACCCCACCGTTGAGCTTTTAAACGTTCACGGCAAAGGATTTAAACTTATCGCTGATTAATAGCTGGAATCAGATTGGGTTCTTCAGGTCAAAGTCGGCCTGAAAAACAACCTCTCCCATATATTGCAACTGGTAGGAGAATCGCGTAAGGTTTTCATCCATCACAACATTCCACTGACGGTCCAAAGTGTCTGTCAGTAAATCGACCGTATACTGATCGGCTGGAAAACGCTGGACAAAGGGCGTGCCGGTACCGTCAGAATACCCTCCATAAAGTGTCAGTTCTTCAGGGGTTCCATCGGGATACCTATGGTCATGACGGAAGCGTAAACGACCATTCTCCACAAGAAACATCCAGGTACGCGATGTGTCATCATCAAGATGAAATGGTATATGTACCTGATCACTCTCACAAAGTACCACATGCATTACAAAATCCTTTTCAGCCCAACTTTCTCGCCCTGGAGCCATATATGTTTCCTGACCCCTGAACGATTGCCCACATAGGCTTGCCAGGTTTTTCAAAAACCCTGCTTCATTCTCTGACAATACAGCAGAAAGAATATCGGGGACCTGTTCTTGCCTGCCTGTTTCGGGAGCACGACCGCAAGAATATACCAACATCATTCCAACAATAAAAAAATACTGTAAATGTTTCATTCGAATAAATTTGATTAAATCGGTTAAATAGCCTGCCCCGATTTACCGGGAGAACCCACTAACGTTTGTTCATATCCTTTTGTGACGTGCACGTCATGTGGGTTTCATCTGTTTATTTTTTTATTCCTTATCCTGATGTGCACGGGATCTCACATCGCATCGCTTTTCTGCGAAAAGCTTGCGGTTCGAGATGACAAGTGCCCTGTGGGAGCAGGAGAAGTTGACCAGTTCATAGTTTTTCTACTTCTTTGCGAACATACAAAAAAAAATGTTACATGCCCTTGGTTTAACGAAATTATCATACAGATAAATCAAATTATGCAATAATGATGGTCAAAGCAAACAAGAAGGGCTGTTATCTGTTATCTTCTTATAATAATACACAGACACATGATGATGAGCACTGGTTAAGATCCCGAACATGCGTTCGGGACTTCTCTTCGCTCAGCTTTCTGACTGTCAGAAAATTATATAGAGCATATGAAACCATCTAAGAACGGCCTTACATTCACTAAAAAAATCAAAGAAGGCGGACTGCCTGGTATGTATGACGTGAAAAAGATATGGAATCCAACCTGGTTTCAGGGGAACAGAAAACAATCAGGGTATTTTGAAGGATGGTACTTCAAAGTGGTTAGTCACGAGGGCAAACAATCATGGGCGTTTATTCCCGGTATCTCCCTTTCGAAGGGTGATGATCATTCTTTTGTACAGGTAATTAATGGAAAAACCGGAAATAGCTGGTATTACAGGTTCCCATTAGACGCATTTTCCTATTCGAAAGAGGGGTTTCATGTACAGATTGCCAACAATAATTTTTCATCCAAACACATGACCTTAGACCTTGATTCTGATCAAGGCCGCTTTCAGGGAAATTTCTCTTTTTCAGGCAATCATGTATACAGAACAAAACTTCACAGACCAGGGATCATGGGTTGGTACAGGTACGTGCCATTTATGGAGTGTTATCATGGAGTTGTTAGCCTTGACCATCATGTTGAGGGGAAGCTACAGACTGGTGATCAGATGATCAGTTTTAGCGGCGGCAAGGGCTATATTGAAAAAGACTGGGGGTCATCCATGCCAAAAGCATGGCTATGGATGCAAAGCAATCATTTTAATTCGCATGGCACATCGTTCATGCTGTCAGTAGCAAGGATACCCTGGATAGGAAATGCCTTCACCGGCTTTCTCGGTTTCTTCCTGTTCCAGGGTAAAAGGTATGATTTCGCCACATATACTGGAGCCAAACTTAATATGAAGATTGAAGAATCCGGATCTGTTCAAATATCAATCACCGGAAAAAATTTCCACCTGTCTGTAAGCTCCCAACAAGGCAAGGCAGGATCGTTAAAGGCCCCTGTTTCCGGAAATATGCAGCGAGTGATACACGAAAGCATAGATGCAACCATTCATATCCAACTGGTTGATGCAAAAGGAAATACCTTATTCACCGGCACCGGGGCCAATGCAGGACTTGAACTTGTAGGTGATCATCAGTTGCTGTTATGATATAGACAACAATAAAGCCATAGTAACAGGCGCGGAGCTGGGTTGATGAACTGTTGAATTGCAAAGGGTTAGATAAAGGTGTAAACTGTGTATTTTTCTACCACAATAGTTGAATAAAACAGGCATGTTTGTTATCTTTGCAGAGTTAATTTAATCTTATTCTAAATAATGTTTATCAGTTGATGATATAAATACGCAAAATGGTTGAATCCATCAGATATTCACCAATTATGATATGGAAAACAAAAACAACGATATATTAGACGAGGTAACCGGAGCGGAATATAAGTACGGTTTTTATACGGATCTTGAGATGGATCAGGCCCCGAAGGGACTTACAGAAGATACGATCAGATTCATTTCGGCAAAAAAGAACGAACCGGGATTTATGCTTGATTATCGGTTAAAGGCCTTTCGTCATTGGCAAACCCTAAAAGAACCACAATGGGCACATGTCGACTATCCTCCAATAGATTACCAGGATATTATTTACTATTCGGCACCCAAAAAAGGTCCGAAATACGATAGTCTTGACCAGGTTGACCCGGAGCTTCTGGAGACTTTTGAGAAGTTGGGCATTCCGCTCGAGGAACAGAAGATGCTTGCCGGTGTCGCTGTTGATGCAGTGATGGACAGTGTTTCCGTTGCCACTACCTTTCGTGAGAAGCTGGCTGAAAAAGGGGTTATTTTTTGTTCAATCAGTGAGGCCCTTCAAAAACATCCGGAAATTGTAGAAAAGTATTTGGGTACGGTTGTTCCTTTTACCGATAATTATTTTGCAGCGTTAAACTCTGCCGTGTTCAGCGATGGGTCTTTCGTTTACATTCCTGAAGGCGTTCGTTGTCCGATGGAACTTTCCACTTATTTCCGCATTAATGCTGCTAACACCGGCCAGTTTGAACGTACACTTATCATTGCAGAAGAAGGAAGTTATGTCAGCTATATGGAAGGCTGCACTGCCCCCATCCGTGATGAGAACCAGCTCCACGCAGCCATTGTGGAGATCATCGCGATGAAGAATGCCGAAGTCAGGTATGCCACTGTCCAAAACTGGTGGCCAGGCGACAAGCATGGACGTGGCGGGGTATATAACTTTGTTACCAAACGGGGAATATGCGCAGGAGAACACTCCAAGATTTCCTGGACACAAGTAGAAACAGGATCAGCAATCACCTGGAAGTATCCAAGTGTCGTACTCAAAGGTGACTTTTCCGTCGGAGAGTTTTATTCTGTGGCCGTTACCAACAATAGACAGCAAGCAGACACTGGTACGAAAATGATCCATCTGGGTAAAAACACCAGAAGCACCATTATCAGCAAAGGAATTTCTGCAGGCAGAAGCAATAACAGCTATCGGGGTCTGGTAAAAGCCATCCCAAGAGCTATTAACACAAGGAATTTTACACAATGTGATTCTCTGCTGCTTGGTGATCAATGCGGGGCACATACCTTTCCATACATTGAGGTAGGTAATCGTTCTTCCGTTGTTGAACACGAAGCCACAACCAGTAAAATTTCAGAGGATCAATTATTTTATTGCCTTCAGCGAGGAATTGACATGGAGAGTGCCATAGGCCTTATTGTAAATGGCTATGCCAGAGAGGTCTTGAATAAGTTACCGATGGAATTTGCCGTTGAGGCTCAGAAACTATTGTCAATCAGTCTGGAAGGCAGTGTTGGCTAATTTTTAAAATTAAACTTTTGTCACATGTTAAGTATAAAGAATTTACAAGTCTCTATAGATGGGCAAACCATCCTTAAACAATTTAATCTGGAAGTAAAGGCTGGCGAGATACATGCCATTATGGGTCCCAATGGCACCGGGAAAAGCACCCTGGCTTCAGTCATCGCAGGCCGCGACTTATTTCAGGTCGACTCAGGCGAGATCACCTATGAAGGAAAGAACTTATTTGATATGGCTCCTGAAGAACGCGCACGCGAGGGTATCTTTCTTGGCTTTCAGTATCCGGTCGAGATTCCCGGAGTGAGCATGGCCAACTTTATGCGCACAGCCATGAATGAAAAGCGCAAACATTTTGGGATGGAGCCATTATCAGGGGCCGAGTTTCTGAAGATCATGGAGCAAAAAAAGAAACTTGTCGATATCCATTCCAACTTGACCAATCGTGCTGTCAATGAAGGCTTCTCCGGCGGTGAAAAGAAAAAAAATGAAATATTCCAGATGGCACTGCTTGATCCCAAATTGGCCATTCTCGACGAAACCGACTCCGGTCTTGATATCGACGCATTAAAAATTGTAGCCAACGGGGTCAATAAGCTTCGTCGTAAAGACAATGCCACCATTGTTATCACACACTATCAAAGACTTCTGGAACATATTATCCCAGACTATGTACATGTGCTGTTTGATGGCCGGATAGTAAAAAGTGGAGACAAAGAACTGGCAAAACAACTTGAAAGCAAAGGCTATGAATGGATAAAAAAGGAGATACTGGTATGATTACGGCCAAAAACACACTTCCCATAAAAGAGCGGCTGTTGGAGTTATATTCTTTACATAGCGATGCCATTAAAGGTCAATCAACTCCGTTATCAAACAGGCTTAGAAGCAATGCCCTTTCCATATTTAAGGAAAAAGGGTTCCCCACCAGTCATTTAGAGGCCTGGCGATATTCAAGCCTTGACCATCTGCTTCAGACCGAATACGCCTTTGATTTTTCCAATCAAAGCCGAAGCCTGGAAATCGAAAGCATCTTTACATGTGATGTGTACGACCTTGACACCTTCAGTGTTACCTTGCTTAACGGTTGGTTTGTTTACAAACACGCGCCTCTTACCCGTTTATCAAATGGCACCATCATTGGTAGTCTGGCGAAAGCAATGGAAGTATATCCCGAACTGATAGATAAATATTTGGGCAAAGCAGCAAAAATCGAAGACTCTGAGCTTGCTGCCCTGAATACAGCTTTCATGCAAGATGGACTGTTTATTTACGTTCCTGAACATGTAAAGGTAGAAAAGCCCATTCAGCTGATCAATATAGTATACAGCGACACACCGGTATTTCTGCAGCCAAGGCACCTGATCATCGCCGACAAGCATTCCGAGCTTACCTTAGTACATTGCGACCATTCACTCACCCATAAGGTAAGTTTCACGAATACGGTGCTGGAGCTGTTTACCGAAGAAGGTGCCATCGTGAACCATTATAAGATCCAGAATAAAGGCCGTAACTCAGCATTGGTCACTTCAAATTATTTTTATCAAAAACAAAATAGCCGCTTATATAGCAGCATAGTGACACTAAATGGAGGGTTTACAAAGAACATCATCGATGCAACCCTCTCTCAGCCCGGATGTCACTCTGATCACAGCGGGTTATATCTGGCAGACCATAACCAGCATGTCGATAACCAATTGTTTCTTGATCACGCAGCCCCGGATTGCACCAGCGAGCAACTTTTTAAGGGGATCGTTGACGACCAGGCCAGATCGGTCTTTTCAGGCAAAATACTTGTTCGTCGGGATGCGCAGCGAACCCGGGCATATCAAAACAACAAAAACCTGCTACTGTCAGATGATGCAAGGGCCAATACACAGCCGCATTTGGAAATCTACGCTGATGATGTTAAATGCAGCCACGGAGCCACAGTGGGGCAACTTGACCCGGAAGCCATGTTTTATCTTCGATCCAGGGGACTCTGCGAAAAAACAGCGCGGCAGCTGATGATGTATGCATTTGCGGTGGAAGTTATTAACAAAATAAACATACAGCCGTTAACGCTACGATTAGATCACATGGTAGAAAAACGATTGAGGGGAGAACTCTCTATTTGCGACCAATGTATGATTCATTGTAACAGCTTGGAGCCAACCACATTCAGCATCGACCTTAGCAAAATATAATCTGTAGCACCCTGGCGATCAACATGTCGAATAGTTTGTGAAATAGCCTTAACAGAATGACATTAAATACCATACTAGAATTATGCTGCTGAACATTGAACAGATACGCACTGATTTTCCCGCACTGCACCAGCATGTGAATGGCAGGAAACTCATATATTTTGATAACGCAGCTACTACACAAAAGCCTCAAGCAGTAATTAACAGGATCAGCGAATATTACAGTCACGAAAACAGCAATATTCATCGCGGTGCTCATTACCTTAGCCATAAAGCAACCGAAGCATATGAACAGGCGCGGAAAACACTTCAGCAATTTTTGAATGCTCCTGATGATCGTCAGATCATATTTACACGGGGCACCACTGAATCCATCAACCTTGTTGCAAGCTCTTTTTGCAAAAAGTTTGTCAAACCCGGTGATGAAATACTGATTTCAGCCATGGAGCACCATTCCAATATCGTGCCATGGCAGATCGCTTGCCAGGATCATCAGGCTGAGTTGAAGGTTATTCCAATGAATGATAAAGGTGAATTGGAATTGGAACACCTAAGTACTTTATTAACCAGTAAAACGAAATTGCTGGCAGTTACCCATGTCAGCAATGCCCTGGGAACCATTAACCCGATAAAGGAAATTATCACCATAGCACATAAAAACGGCACTCCGGTATTAATTGACGGGGCACAAGCCACATCGCACCTGGCAGTTGACGTGCAGGATCTGGATTGCGATTTCTATTGCATGTCTGCGCATAAGCTGTATGGGCCGATGGGAGTTGGCGTATTGTATGGAAAGGAATCCTGGCTAGAGGCAATGCCCCCATATCAGGGGGGAGGTGAAATGATCAAAGATGTAAGTTTCACTAAAACGAGCTATAATGATCTTCCATTCAAGTTTGAAGCGGGCACTCCTAATGTAGGAGATGTTCTTGGAATGGAAGAGGCAGTGAAATATATCAACCATCTGGGAATTAAAAATATCGCAGCTCATGAAACTGAGCTGATGGATTACGCCTTGTCGAAACTCGGCTCTGTTGATACATTGCGCTTTATCGGAACCCCAAACGAACGTACCGGTGTCATTTCTTTTTCCTTTAATGACATTCATCCTTATGACACAGGCATTATTCTTGACAAACTCGGCATAGCTGTACGTACAGGACATCATTGCGCCCAGCCGGTTATGGATTTCTTTGGAATACCCGGAACTGTCAGGGTGTCTTTTGGATTCTACAATACACGAGAAGAAGTTGACCAGCTAATAGAAGCGCTTGAAAAAGTAAGGATCATGTTCAGCTAATCCATTTATTATTGAACTATATGACAATACAGGAACAGGAAAAAAACATTATTGCAGAGTTTGAGTTATTTGATGACTGGATGGACAAATACAATTACATCATTGAACTGGGGAAGTCATTACCGCCGTTCGACCCGGAACTCAAACAGGATAAATACCTTATTAAAGGTTGCCAGGCACATGTTTGGCTTTATCCGACGCATCAAAATGGCAAGGTATTCTTTACAGCCGACAGCGATGCCATGATCACAAAAGGGATTGTTGCACTGCTTATCAGGGTATTATCCGGCCAGCCTCCAGTAGAAATTATCAAAAGCAATCTTGATTTTATACAACAAATCGGGCTAAGAGATCATTTATCACAAACCCGGTCGAATGGATTAAGCAATATGATCAAGCAGATGAAGCTTTACGCAATCGCCTTAGAATCAAGTCACAAAAAATAATACCTGGCAATTAGTATGGATCCACAACAAAAAGCTATTATAGAAAACCAGGCTGTTGATGCCTTACGTAACGTTTACGACCCGGAGATTCCTGTAAATGTGTATGATCTTGGGTTGATATATGATATTATCATTGACGATCATGGACAAGTACAGATCGTAATGACACTTACCAATCCAAATTGTCCGGTAGCCGACAGTATGCCTCTGGAAGTAAAAAATGCCGTACTTGGCATTGAAGGTGTTAGCAAAGTGTCTGTCGAAATGGTATTCGAGCCTGAATGGAATAAAGAAATGATGTCTGAGGCTGCCATGCTTGAGTTAGGTTTAATTTAAGTCCTGCTGTTTATTTCATGCTTTGGTTATATGAATGAAAATCATTTTTTTTCTTAGGAAAAAGATTGTATTTTTGGCTTCTATAAACCAATCATCACATATTAACCAAATATCAGACAAAATGAACGTACCGCAGAGTCTTAAATATACCAAAGACCACGAATGGGTCAGAGTTGACGGAGACCTGGCTATTGTGGGTATTACCGATTTCGCGCAACACGAACTGGGAGATATCGTCTATATCGAAGTCGGGACGATTGGAGAGACCCTTGACCAGGAAGAAACTTTTGGCACCATTGAAGCAGTAAAAACAGTTTCTGATCTTTTTATGCCCGTTGGGGGCGAAATTCTTGAGTTTAATGATGAGCTCGAATCATCTCCGGATATTATCAACAAGGATCCTTATGAAAAAGGATGGATCATAAAGGTAAAAATGAGCGATGTATCAGAACTTGATGCGCTCTTAACTGCGGATCAATACCTTGAGTTAACCGGGGCATAGGCTTCATTCATTTTTTTGTAATGAGTCTCATACGTATACTCCCCGCAATTTTTTGGGGGGTTATCATATTTTGGGTCATCAGCGCGCCCCAAACCCAACTACCAGATTCTGAATTGTTGCGGCTGCCTTTAATTGATAAAGTAATTCATTTTATTCTATTTTTTGTCTTTTCTGTGCTGCTTGCATATGGTCTGAATAAATCCACCAGCAACCGCATCACTGGTAAACCGCTGATTATAATTATATTATCTATAGGATTGCTTTATGGCGCTATCACTGAACTTTTTCAGTTTGCGGTGCTCCCAGACAGAGAAGGAAGTGTATTCGACTTCATAGCCAATGCATTTGGAACGATTTTTGGACTACTATTTTTCAGGTATTGTACTAAACCAAAAAAAACAGGTAACAAATAATTAATTGTGGGTTGAAGAATGAAAGTGTTTGATTTTTTTTATAAATAATTTGTATATTAGCAGCCTGTTTTCAAACCACATAATTGAACACGAGTCAGCATCATCCAAACAACCAAAAACCAAGAAGTTTTTATGGAAACAAAAAAAACACCAAAGGCTGATCTTGAGAACAAAAAGCGCCTATTCCTTCAGATAGGTATAGCTGTTGCACTTTTAGGGGTTCTTGTCGCTTTTGAATGGAAGCAATATGAGCGGCCGGAGTTTGATCTGGGCACTTTGGATATGGAAATCATAGAAGAGGAAGAAATTCCCATTACACGCCAGGAACAACCCCCGCCCCCACCTCCACCAGAGCCATCCACAGAGTTGATCATCGTTGATGACGACGTGGAAATTGAAGAAGAATTCGTTATTGATGTTGAAGCAACTGTCTTCACGGAAGTTCAGGAGTTTGCGCCAATCATTGTGGAGGAGGAAGAAGTGGAGGAGGATGTGATCTTTACCGTTGTTGAGGATCAGCCAGGTTTTCCCGGAGGAGAAGAAGCCAGGATCCGTTTTTTGCAGGAAAACCTCAGATATCCCCAGATGGCAAGGGAAGCTGGTATTCAGGGAACTGTTTTCGTCACCTTTGTTGTTGAAAGAGATGGAAGCGTTACTGATGTCAGGGTGCTACGTGGAATTGGTGGTGGCTGCGATGAAGAAGCTGTCAGGGTGGTAAGAAATATGCCCCGCTGGGAGCCGGGTCGTCAAAGAGGCCAGCCTGTAAGGGTTCAGTTCAACATGCCAATACGTTTCGTTCTCAATTAACTGCGAATTACCAAACAATAAATACAAAGAAGCTGCTTCTCATAATAGAGGCAGCTTTTTTTTCAACTAATTCGGCCCCAAAATAATTTCTCGGGATATAACCGGCTTAGTTGCCTGGAAATTATTTTATGCTCAGATAGAGACAAATCCGGATCTTCCCCCAGTATTTCCCGGGCATGCTTTCTGGCGAGTTTCAATATATGCTCATCAGTGGTAAGATCAGCCATTTTAAGATCCAGAATGCCACTTTGTTGCGTTCCCTGTATGTCGCCCGGACCCCGTAATTTCAAATCCGTTTCGGCTATTTCAAACCCATCATTACTGGCCACCATCACATTGATGCGTTTCCGGGCGTCATTGCTTAGCTGTTCCTTTGTCATCAGGATACAATACGACTGATCAGCCCCCCGGCCTACTCTGCCCCGCAGCTGATGCAATTGGGATAAACCAAAACGTTCTGCACTTTCAATAACCATTACAGACGCATTCGGTACATCTATCCCTACCTCTATGACGGTTGTGGCAACCATTATTTGCGTTTGTCCGTTGACAAAACGTTGCATCTCGTAATCCTTATCTGCTGGTCGCATCTTACCATGAACGATGCTCACCGCGTATTCCGGCAGGGGAAATTCCCTTACAATACTTTCATACCCATCAGTAAGATCTTTCAGGTCAAGCGCTTCTGATTCCTGTATCAGTGGGTATACAACATATACCTGACGCCCTTTCTGAATTTGGTCTCGCATAAAACCAAACACCTTCAGTCGCTGTGCATCTGTTTGGTGTACGGTTTTGATCGGCTTCCGACCAGGGGGCAGTTCATCAATGACTGATACATCAAGGTCGCCATATAATGTCATGGCAAGTGTTCTCGGAATAGGTGTAGCCGTCATTACCAATACATGAGGAGGAACCTGGCTTTTCTCCCATAGCCGTGCTCTTTGTGCCACACCAAACCGATGCTGTTCATCAATAACGGCAATGCCAAGGCAATGAAACTGAACTTGATCTTCGATCAAAGCATGGGTGCCCAGGATAATCTGTAACCGGCCCTGTTGTAATTCATCGAGCATCTTGCGACGCTTTGACGACCTGGTAGACCCAGTCAACAAACCCATTTGAACCCCCAAGGGTTGTAACATGGTCGAAACCGACTCATAATGCTGAAAGGCAAGAATCTCTGTTGGAGCCATCAGGCAAGCCTGATAGCCATTATCCAGTGCCATAAGCATACTCATAACCGCCACTACTGTTTTGCCACTACCTACGTCTCCCTGCAAAAGCCTGTTCATTTGTTTGCCGGTCAGCGTATCAGAACGAATCTCTTTTAAAACCCTTTTTTGAGCAGATGTAAGAGAAAATGATAGCCTGTCATGATAAAAGCCATTAAATAAATCTCCAATTTTCGAGAATATATGTCCGCTACTTTTTTCCAGACGCAGCAGCTTTTGCCGCAACAAACTAAGCTGAATATAAAACAGCTCTTCGAATTTCAGACGTGCAACAGCCCTCTTCAGGGATAACTCATCAGACGGAAAGTGAATATCTGAGATAGTTTCCTTCCTGCCAGGAAGCTTGAGTGTTGACATAAGCCTGGGTGGCAGGGATTCCTCTATATAAGGTACTGCTGCAGGCAGCAGGGTTTTAATCAGTTTGTTGATCCCCCTGCTGTCTAGTCCACGGGCACGTAACTTTTCCGTTGAATTATAAACAGGCTGCATCTTAACTGTTGTATAAAGCTGATCAGCAGTACACGGCTCAATTTCCGGATGCGCCAGGTTAATCTTTCTTCCAAATATATTTGGCTTGCCAAAAACAACGTATTCAACACCTGGTTTATAAAGACCTTTTAACCATTTAAAACCTCGAAACCACACCAATTGCATGCTTCCTGTTTCATCACTTAGTACAGCTGTCATTCGGGTGGTGCGCCTGTCGCCATGAAGCTCAATGTTTGAAATATATCCACGTATTTGTATATATGGAAGGTCAGCACGAACCTCACGAACCTTGTAGAACTTGCTTCTGTCAACATACCTGAATGGAAAAAAATGAAGCAAATCATGGAATGTAAAGATTTCAAGCTCTTTTTTCAGCATGTCGGCTCGCTGTGGGCCAACGCCTTTTAAAAACTCTATCGGGGTTTCCAGGTAAGAGATACTCATGCTTTGTCAGGATTACTGTAAAAATAATAAAACCAATACTGGCAAACAGCATATTTTGTAAAAAAAATAAAACAAAGCATAATGGTCAAAAGTCAAAGGTCGAAAGTC
>SKYG01000362.1 GCA_007128045.1 Bacteroidales bacterium
ATCCAAAAAGCACGATATCATTCTTCGAAAAATCAGGCATACTTACAGTCAGCCTTTTTTTGGGATAAGACTTATAAAACACGTAGGATGCGTCACTCTGTTCATTGAGGAAAGCCAGAGCAAGCGGAGTTTTGCCCTGATCAAAATGATACACATAGGTACAATCCACCCCATTCTGTTCAAGGAACCCCTGCACATGCAATCCTACCTGATCTCTGGCAAACTCGGTAATTAAAAACACCTCCTGCCCTGCCCTGCCCAAAGATACCGCGCTGTTCAGCATGGAACCGCCGGGTTTGGCATCTTGAACCTGTGATTCTTTGAAGATGATGTCCAATACTGTTTCGCCTATGGCGAATAATCTTTGCATATTGATATGTATTAAGGGTAATTATCCGATTGACCAACCCACAACTACAACTTGTATGTGACAGTCAACACATGATGTATTGCCAACTATAATCATGTATAGACAAGGCATGCCTTGTCTATACGGTGGGATACTTTAAGTTGGCATGTCAATCCGTGGGATTACCATACGTTGTACAATCAACCTACCTTACATTTGCAATATACGATTGATTTCTGGTATGTACCAAAAATTTGTGAATCCTCATGCTGTTTGATAATTAATCTCTTGCTGGACCACCATAAGGCCACCAAGGGTTCTTATGGTACAGAGATTCTACAGCCACCAACCTGCCATTTATTGAATACAGCAGGTGTGCCTTGACCCAATGCTCTTTTTCCGCATGTATTGGTATTTCAAAGTAAAAGGGCATTTCTTTTAGCGTAGCTATCGATTCATTGTTCATAATAATTTCAACTGATTCTATCTGAACATTCTGCTCTACATTCTCAATTCTTACTTCCAAATTACCAACTTCTTTTGAGAAGTCAAGGAAAACTTTGGGAGTTCCCGGACTACCCGTAATTGTTGCACATAAGTCAAAGAAATCCTGTTCGCGCTCTGTTGTAATATGCCAATTGGCTGGTATACTTTGATGCCCCAGGTTATAATCATGCTGCTCACTGCTCATCCGAAAGTCGAAATACCCCCAGGATGCATAATTCTTTACGGCAGCTACAAAATTATTGCCCGATTCACCCCAACCCTGATGTGCATCGCGCCACGGACGGTCATCCTCATTATTTACAATGGGCATGTGATTATATTCTTCCATTTCCCTGACCTGTCTGATCATTTCTTCCATCCGCTCAGGATCTCTGACGCCATTCCCATGTAAAAGCACATAATCTGAGGCACCCACAATATTACCTGGAGGAACGCTGCCGCCCCCCAGTGACGTACTCACATACAACCTTCGGCCGTCAACATGCATTGCTTTGGCCGTCTCTATGAGCTCATGAACCCTGTGGCATTGAAGTATTTCATGGTCATAACGAACATTACATTCATTGTTGATCTCGACTATGACATTTCGATATCCTTTGTCCAGCACCCATTGGGTAGCATTTTTTACCGCCGTAATAACGGCCTCTTCATCGTTTATTTTCCCGTCTTGCCCAAAATAAAAATATCCCAGTATGACCACCATACCCAGATCATCTGCACGGTTTAATACCCGTTCCAACCTGTTCATAAAATCGGGTCTTAACGATCCATCAGGTTCAAAGGCAGAATTGTCCCAGGGCTGGTCCCGGCAGTACCCGTATGGACAGCCTCCTTGCAGGTTCAGGGTAAATGCCAGAAGTCCGTGTTCCTTCCAGGATGCCATGGCATCAATGTATTCATCCGTATTGCGATCCGGGCTCCATTGTTTGGTATCCGGGTAGGCCCATTGCCCGTCTGTCTCAGGATTTACATCATCAAAAATACCCTGAACAAGTCTGGCATTCATCAACAGCCCCTCAACAGGATACTCCCCTCCATAAGATGTGGCCCACATCCGGCCTTTATAAGTCGGCTCTCCGTTAATGTAAAACTGTTGGCCAACAATGGTCACCTCTGTTTTCATCTCACGCGGTTGGATAGATGTACGGGTACATGCGTTAAACTGTAACAGCACTAAAATAATAACCAATGGTAACTCAAAATGCTTTATACTTTTCATTTTTTCTCTGTTTAAATTAATTATTATTATGAGCAGTTCAATTTATAGCGACCTAACCGGACAGGCCAAGTCCTGTCCAAACGCATATTCAATATTCTTTGGACAGGCCCAGTCCTGTCCCTACAAACAATTCAACCCAACTTCTCAACTTCTCAACTCCTCAACTCCTAAACTCCCCCAACCTACACCCGGTATATCTCCTTATTGATCATTTTCATCAGTCCGTTATAGTCCTCTTGCTGCATCATCTCCCTGATTTGCTGATGGTTTAATGACTTGGCCAGGTTATAGGCTCCGATGCTGACTTCTGCATGGCGGTTAAAGAATTCAATCACGTCGAATACCCTGGGTGATGCGTCTGTAGTGAAGTACTTGTCGTAACCACATTGTTGTGCCCAAAACATCAGTTCTACATAATGCAGAAAATGACGACTGGCCCCGATCAGATCCCAGTCGGCCCTGGTGTCGTTATCGTTGGTATGTATGTAGGCCTCATAGCCACTCTCATAGATATTTGCCAGCGACTGTGCCGGGTTCTCCTGGCTTTGAAGGGAATGCCCCATATCGAGGGTCACGCCTGTACTGGGGTTGTTTACCTCTTTTAACAACAGCAAAGCCTTGGCCGTGGTGTCCAGCTGACAGTGTACCCGGGTCTCAGAGTACTTGGGTTCAATAAACAATGGTACTTCCGGCATGTAATCTGCTGCCTCACCAACCGTCTCGATCATATGCCTCCAGGTCTTTCTGTAGTCGATCTGGAACAGCATGTCATAGCCATCGCTTAGCGGACAACAGCTAACATGCGGGGCGCCAACAGCCCTGGCAAAGTCCTTTGCCTTTTTGATCATGGCCACAGCCCTGTCACGAATGTCTTTGTCAGGCCTGCTCAGAGCACCCGGAACCCATTCAGGCTCCTTCTTGATGTTCACGTTGATGGCAGCAAAGTTCAACCCGAACTCATCCATCCACCTTTTTGTCTCTTCCGGGGTGTCGTTCTCGTAGGGGAACACCATCTCAACTCCGTCAATGCCCTCAATCCGGCTGACAATAGCCAGTTTCTCACGGGTAGTGACGGGCTTTTGATACTCCGAAAAACGATCCTGTGTCTTGCCTAAAAATCCGATGATTACGCCTTGTTTCATATCTAAAATGGTTTATGGTTTATGGTTTATGGTTTAAAGTTTATGGTATATGTAGGGGCGACCCTTGTGGTCGCCTGTTACCGGGTTACCAGGTTGCGAGGTGACCAGGTTAGTAATTCAACAATTCAACAACTCAACAATCCCCTCTATCATGGTAGTGAGGATCAGGCATGATGAGGCGGCGCCTGCATCAATGGTGCCTTTCGATCGTTCGCCAAGGCGGCTGGACCTGCCAATCTTTGCCACCATGTCTTTGGTGCTGTCTCGTCCGGCTATGGCCGCCTGTTGCATCCTTTCCAGCGACTGCGCAAACGTAAGCCCTTCCTGTAAGGCCTGTTCGTAGGCTTCGGTAGCCGGAATCAACACGTCCATCAGTGTCTTGTCGCCAACCTGTGCCTTGGATATACCCTGAATCGCCTCTAATGACGCTTTAAGTGCCAGAAGAAAGTCTTCCTTGCCGATCTCTTCCTTCCCCTGAAGGGCATTTGCAAAGGCCATGAAAAACTTTCCATATAACGGACCCATAGACCCGCCGATTTTCATCATCAGGATACGCCCCAGCAATTGAAGCGAATGTGCAAGATTGCCCGGATCATTCTCCAGTACCTCCTTCCACATGGTGAAACCCTTGTTCATGTTGATCCCATGGTCACCATCGCCAATAGCGCCGTCAATGTCGCTAAGGTATTGTTTATTTTGCTGTATGGCTACGATCAGTTTGTCTGCCAGAATGCTGCCACGATTTAATGAAAAAGTTTGCATGGGGGATTTTGAATTGAGAATTGAGAATTGAGAATGGTGAATGGTGAATGGTGAATTGTGAATTGAGAATGGTGAATTGTGAATGGTGAATTGAGAATTATTATATGTTACTGTGGCATCAGTTAAAACAGGGTTACTGAAACTGTTTGAAGGATACGGCATTGGCAGGGTAGTCTATGCAGGCTTTCAGCTCGTCGTCGAGTTTCATCACCGAGAGGGTGGCTCCGGCCATTTCCAGGGAGGTGAAGTAATTGCCCACATATGCCCTGTGTATACTGATGGAGCGCTGTTTGAGGATTTTTTCCACCTCATCATACAGGATATACAACTCCAGCAGTGGGGTTGACCCCAGGCCGGATAGCAGCACCACCACCTGGTCTGTCGCTTCAAAGGGAAAGTCGGGAAGGATCACGTCGCACATGCGTTTGGCCACTTCGGAGGCACTTTCCAGATCGGTGACCTCAATGCCGGGTTCACCATGATGGCCAATACCAACTTCCATCTTTCCTGGCTCGATGCTGAAGTTGGGATGGCCCACCTCGGGGATGGCACAGGAGCTGAGGCCAACGCCCATACTGCGGGTGTTGGCAATGGCTTTTTCAGATACGGCAATCACCTCATCCAAGGTGCCTCCCATGGCCGCTTTGGCTCCACCCACCTTCCACATCAGTATCTCTCCTGCCACACCACGGCGCTTGTCAGGCTCCGCGGCAGGCGCTGAAGGTACATCATCGTTGGCCACCACCTTGCTGA
>SKYG01000026.1 GCA_007128045.1 Bacteroidales bacterium
AAAAACTACCTGATGTACGAGTATGCCTTCAACGTAAAGATGGCGGATGACATACAGTTCTCCATTGCCGCCGCCGATGACGTCAGTGGATTCAAATCTGCCAACGCACGCGTATTGCAAAGGCTTGAAGACTATGCCCTGTTTCTTGACAATGCAAGATTGCAGATACTGGAAGCCATCGGCACATTGGATAACCTGTCGGGCGGGGATCAGGTCGCTGTGCGCAGTGTGTTGAACAACGCCGGAAACGCCCTGGCGCAAACTGTTTACCGCAGTACCGTATTGTTTGACTTCATGAATGGCGTAGAACTCTTTATCAACCATTCGGGCGAAGCAGAATATCCCCGGCTGGCAAAAGCACATGACCTGCTTTTTGCCAACCTGCTGAATGCTTGTATCGTGAATGAGAACAGAACCGTACTTGAACACCTGCTCGCAAAAGAACTGCTCACCGAAGGAGAAGATCTGGCATTGAAAAAAGAGGTGTTGCAAACTGCTTATATCGTAGATGCTGAACAATTGCCAATACGCTGGGATGCTGAAAAACTGCAGGACAACATTCTTCAATCTCATATATTATTTGTTCAATTTCTTGATTTTGAGCAACTGAGAACGGGATTTACCGACTCCGAGTCATTAAGGGGGATTATATGGACTGATTCAGAGCAGTTGGGAACGGGTTTCACTTTAGATTCCGAACAACTCCAAGGTTCTGTCTTGTATGATGTTGAAGGTTTGAACTCCATCATTTCGTCAAAGGAACAACTGAACAGAATTGTTACCTATTAAAATACCCGTGCTAAAATGATAAGACATTAATATATATATGTTTACATTGAAGGTTGCCATGCAAACATCCAGGTTAATACTTCAGTTCATAATTTCAGTTCTGTTTTTATATATACCTGCTACAGCGCAAAACATACACCAACTGGATTCCGACAGGGTCCAGTTGGTGTATTTGGGTAAACGGTATACCTATTTGACACCACACGTGCTGCGCACCTACGACAATGCCATGCAATTTCATCAGGAGTTGTGGGACTACGACCCGGGGAAGGTATATGTGCTGTTGAATGACTTTCAGGACTATGGCAATGGGGGCGCCATCACCATGCCTTTGAATCAGGTGTTTATCGGGATTGGAGCTTACAGCTTTGCCTTTAGCATCATCCCATCGAGTGAACGCTTTCAGTGGCTGTTCAACCATGAGCTCACCCATGTGGTGATGACCGACAAAGCCAATAAGCGCGACCTGGCCTGGCGCAAGGCTTTCTTTGGAAAAGTACGTCGCGACGAGAAACATCCCGTTTCGGCCCTTTGGAGTTATGTGACCGTGCCGCGCTGGTATGCTCCCCGCTGGTACCAGGAAGGCATCGCCTGCTTCATGGAGACCTGGATGTCGGGTGGCCTGGGTCGTGCCATGGGCTATTACGACGAGATGTACTTCCGAAGCCTGGTGCATGAAGAACAATCCATCCATTCAGTGGTAGGACTTGAAACCGAAGGCACGTCACTCGACTTTCAGGTAGGTGCCAATGCGTACCTTTACGGAACCCGGTTTGTTACTTACCTGGCCAGGGAATACGGCATCGACAAGCTGCGCGACTTTTACCTGAGGTCGGATGACAGCAAAGCCTTTTATGCCAGTCAGTTCCGGCAGGTGTACGGCAAGCCGGTGCGACAGGCATGGGATGAATGGATTGAAGCAGAGCAGCAGTTTCAGCGTGACAATATAGCGCGCGTTGCAGAATACCCTCTGACACAGTTTTCGCCCATAACAGAACAACCTCTTGGCAGCGTATCGACCTACCGTTATAACCCGGAAACAGAAAAGATATATGCTGCCATTAATTATCCGGGTGTCATATCACAAATCGCCGAGATTGATGCACGTAGCGGTCACATCCGAAAAATTACCGACCTGGATGCACCGGCGTTGTATTATTCCACGCACCTGGCTTATGATGCCGACCGCAACCGCATTTTTTTCAGCGAACAGAATAACAAATTCCGTAGCCTGGTGATGATCGATGTGGCATCAGGCAAAAAGGAAATCATCTTACCCTTTTCCCGTACCGGCGACCTGGTCTATAACCCGGCCGACAGCAGCATATGGGGCGTGCGGCTTGATAATGGATATTCCTCACTGGTGAAGATACCGGAGCCTTATGAAGATATACAGACCTTGTTTGTTGCTCCGTTTGGCCAGGCCATTTTTGACCTCGATATCTCATCCGATGGTAAGTTGCTATCGGCAAGCCTTTCTGGTATCAGGGGCGAACAGGAGCTGGTGGTCTTCGATATCCCCTCACTCGAAGCTGGCAGCCAGTCATACAAAAGTGTTTATGAACTGGAAGACAATACCCTCACGCAGTTTAAGTTTGCACCCGACAACAATTACCTGATTGGTACGTCATACTATACCGGGGTGTCGAATATCTGGCGGGTAGGTGTGGAGGAAGAGTCGTTTGAGCTTCTGTCCAATTCAGAAACAGGATTTTTTATGCCGCTGCCATATAGCCGCGATTCGTTGTTTGTGCTGCGTTTTTATCGCGATGGCATGTTGCCAGGACGCATTCCGCTGGAGGTATTGCATGAAGCCAATGCCATTGATTTTCTTGGAAACCAGGTGGCGCAACGACACCCGGTGGTCGAAGACTGGTCGTTGCCACCACCCCCTCCTGTTGATATAGACAATGTGGTGGAAGGACCTTACTCTCCCATAAAAGAAATGAAGCTCGTCAATGCCTGGCCCGATATTGCCGGGTATAAAAACACCGTGGCAGCCGGTTACCGGGTGCTGTGGAGAGACCCGCTAAGCCTGAGCCAGATCGATCTCTTCCTGGCCGGATCGCCGTGGAGTGCCTACCAGGACAAACAGAAGTTGCACGCTCAGCTCGATCTGAGTTATTGGAACTGGAAGCTGACATCTTCTTACAACAAGGCAGACTTTTACGACCTGTTTGGCCCCACCAAACGTAGCCGTGCCGGTTACACAGTAGGGCTATCCCACGAAAAAACCAACAGCATGAAGGAGCCTTTTCGATGGTCTTATAACTTTGGGGTGTTCACTTATGGTGACCTGGAGGTGCTGCCACAGTATCAAAACATTGCCACACCTATACACGACCTCCAGGCAGCTACTGCAGGCTTCAGCCTGTCGAAGGTTCGACGGACACTGGGTGGCATTGACGATGAAAAGGGATACAAATGGTCAGTTTCCGGCATGTCCTATTATGCGCGTCAGGAGTTGTATCCGTCAATCACCTCCAACCAGGACATTGGGTTTCTGGTACCTGGCATTCGCAACACCAGCTTATGGATTCGTAACAGCATCGGACAGTCGTTCGGCAAACGAGGTTCAGCCCTGTCCAACTTTTACCTGGGTGGCTTTCGAAACAACTACGTAGACTGGCGCGAGGCACGACAATACCGGTCAAACATCGCTTTTCCAGGTGCCGGCATCGATGAGGTAGGTGCCCACCAATTTGTGCGAACCATGGTCGAACTCAACACCAGACCCATCCGAATGCGTAACATTGGAGCCACGTGGCTCTATCCCACATACATACATACTTCGTTGTTTGGCAGCCATCTGGCCACAGACCCCTTCAGGGCTGCCGATGCAAGAAACCTGTTCAACCTGGGCATACAGACCGACCTGGAGCTGGTTATGTTTTCCTATCTGAAAACGACCTGGTCGGCCGGCTATGCACATCTGTTTGAGAACGGTCAGGCATCAAAAGGACAATGGCTGTTGTCTGTGAAATTGTTAGGGATATAGTAGGGGCAACCCTTGTGGTTGCCCAATGAGCCTTTTTGGTTGCATGACGAGGTTTTATGGTTGCCCACTAATAGATGATGCTGGCAGATAAGAAACGGACTTTGTAAGATTTTATATGTTGATTTAAAGAACAATCAGTGATGAAGCATTTCAAAGACCTTTGGCTGGCTGTGCTTTTGATTGCAGGGGCTACGGCTGTGTTGTTGTTTTCCGACCTGCAGCAGCGACATGCCGGCAGCCGGACATCAACGGGAGTTTATCCCAACATCGCCATCATGCAGATCACCTCCACGACCTTGCTCGACGAGCATGTGGCAGGAGTTATGGATAGGCTGCAGTCCAGCGGATATGTGGCGCCGGGCGCTGCCAATGTACGGCTTTTCAATGCCCAGGGCGATTATGCCATGGCCAACACCATTGCCCGTGAAATCGTAAATGGGCCCTATGAGCTGGTGATCACCTCCAGCACCCTGGCGCTGCAGGTTTTTTCCAAGACCAATGTTTCGGTCCGGAAAAATCATGTATTTGGTGCGGTGACCGACCCATATGGTGCCGGTGTGGGCATCAGCGGCCCGGAACCCCATCAGCACCCTCCCTATATGACAGGCATTGGCACCTTTCAACCAGTAGAGAGTGCATTCAGGCTTGCAAAGGAACTGAACCCACAGTTAAAACGTGTGGGTGTGGTCTGGAACCCGGGAGAGCAATGCTCAGAGGCATGTATGTTCGAGGCCAGGGCCATCTGCCGTGAGCTTGGCATCGAACTGGTAGAAGCCATAGCTACTACCACCTCTGAGGTGTCGGAAGCTGTCAGGTCGCTCGTATCCAAACAGGTGGAGGCCATCTGGATCGGCGGCGATACCGTGGCCAACTCATCCATCAGCATGATTATCGGCATTGCACGTCAGGCTGGCAT
>SKYG01000203.1 GCA_007128045.1 Bacteroidales bacterium
CTAAACCGTACAGCCTTTGAAAACACACTTTACAAATAAAACATTCGACCCCTTTTACGGACAGGCCAAGTCCTGACCCTACATATTAAAACATAAACCTTAAACGGACAGGCCAAGTCCTGTCCCTACCCGCCTCAAAATGGATCTAAGCATCGTTATAGTTAACTACAACGTACGGTATTTTCTGGAGCAATGCCTTCAGTCGGTGTTCAGGTCGGGGCAGTATCTGGACATGGAGGTCTTCGTTGTCGACAACAATTCCGTTGACGGTTCAGTAGACATGGTTGCGACAAAATTTCCCCAGGTAAAGCTCATCGCCAATAAAGAGAATGTTGGCTTCAGCAGGGCAAATAACCAGGCCATTGCATTGGCAACGGGAAGGTACATCTTGTTGCTGAACCCTGATACCGTACTGGAAGATGACACACTACCAAAGGTAATCTCTTTCATGGACTCCCACCCGGATGCCGGAGGGTTGGGTGTTAAGATGCTCGACGGGCGCGGTAAGTTCCTGCCGGAGTCGAAGAGAGGATTGCCAACACCTTCGGTGGCTTTCTATAAGATATTCGGACTATCTGCACTTTTTCCTAAATCCAGGGTGTTTGGGAAATACCATATGGGATACCTTGACAACGAAAGCATCCATCAGGTAGATGTATTATCGGGTGCGTTTATGCTGATACGCAAAGAAACTTTGGACGCAACGGGTTTTCTGGATGAGTCATTCTTTATGTACGGAGAAGATATAGACCTGTCGTACAGAATCACCCAGGCTGGATACAAGAACTACTACTACCCGGATACAAGGATCATTCATTACAAAGGAGAAAGCACAAAGAAAAGCAGCATCAACTATGTATTTGTCTTTTACCGGGCCATGGTCATTTTCGCCCGGAAGCATTTCTCACACAACAATGCACGGCTTTTTTCTGTGCTGATAAACCTGGCAATATACTTCAGGGCGTCTCTGGCCATCATGGTAAGGTTCATAAAGCGCCTGTTCTGGCCGTTACTGGATGCTGCACTCATCTATGCAGGTTTCTATTATATAAAGGACTATTGGGAACATCAGGTCTTTATGGTTGAAACCACCTATTATCCTCCCGTGTTTATGACCGTAGTGGTTCCTGTGTATGTGTTGCTTTGGCTTTTTGCCGTGTTCATAAGTGGTGGGTATGATAAACCCATAAAGCTTTTCCGAATATTCAGGGGCATCATTATAGGCACATTGACTATTCTGGTCATCTATGCCCTACTTCCATCAGAGTGGCGATTCTCAAGGGCTCTGATTCTGTTGGGAAGCGTCTGGAGCATCAGCTCAATGGTTATCACCAGAACTTTGGACAGGCTCTTCCGTAACAAGAGACTGCGAGTTGAAGAAGATAGCAATAAGCGGGTGTTGATCGTGGGAGAAGGTGAGGAAGCATCACGAATAGCCAATATGCTTAAGCAGTCGGGAAGCATCTCTTTTATTGGCCTGGCATCGACCAGTCAACATCCACCTATAGGGATGGAGTTTCTCGGTTCTATTTCTCAGGTCAATGAAATAGTAGAGATCTATCATATCGATGAAGTGATCTTTTGTGCCGGCGAGGTCTCTTCGGAAACCATCATTGATCATATGTCGGCCCTGAACCGGCAGGACGTAAACTTCAAGATTGCACCTCCTGAAAGCATGTATATCATCGGCAGCAATAGCATCGACACATTTGGCGACCTGTTCACCATAAGCATCAATGCCATCAACAGGCCTGTAAATAAACGGCACAAAAGATTATTGGATATTGGGATCACATTGTTGCTGGTCATTAGCTTACCCGCTCATTTACTCTTTATTAGCCATCGTAAGGGGTTGCTAAGAAATATGCTCTCTGTACTTTGGGGTCAGAAATCCTGGGTAGGATACATCCCAGACACCAATATTGAGAAGCTGCCAAAGATAAAGAAGGGAGTTCTTAACCCGGGCGATGTTCTTAAGCGAAAAACCCTTGGGAAGGATACACTGAGCAACCTGAACAATTTATACGCGAAAGACTATAAAATGGAGAATGACCTTCATATCATCTGGAAAGGATACAGCTCACTCGGCAGGCGAGACCATTAAAAAACTTTCCTTTGAAGCCAATATCCCGATTCTTTCCAGATAAACCTTTTTCTATTAACTTTGTTTCAATAATACGCAAAGCCAACAGATACCGTAGAACATGTCGCAATATACATTAAAAATGCCCAAGCTTGGCGAAGGCATCTTGGAAGCTACGATCACCAAATGGCTCAAGCAGACCGGTGATCACGTTGATATTGATGAAGCTGTTCTGGAAATTGCCACCGACAAAGTTGATTCTGAAGTCCCCTCCCCTGTCGAAGGTATTTTAAAAGAGCAGCTATTTAATGAAGGTGACACCGTGGCAGTTGATAGTATCATAGCCCGTATTGAGACAGATTCCGAAATGTTGGATAATGAAGAAACTGCTGAGCCACCTGTAAGAGAACCTCATGCTGACATTACCACTGACAACACCGAATCAGGCAACCTACAACATGCAGAGAAGTTAAAGACACCGGAACCGATTGTCCAATCAGAAGAAAGCACTGACGCAAAGCGGTCAGCAAAACAACTGCCAGCCCAGGATAGGTTTTACTCACCGTTGGTAAGAAATATTGCCAAAGAGGAGGGATTATCCATTGAAGAGTTATACGCCATACCAGGTTCAGGAAAAGACGGACGGCTTACAAAAGCAGATCTGATTGAATACCTCAACAGTGGTAAAAGAGGGGCCGGAGCGCAAGCAGAAAAAAAGCCGCAAATACAAACTGAAGGGGGCGATGAGATCATCGTAATGGATCGTGTAAGGAAGCTGATTGCAGAACATATGATCATGTCTGAAGCCACCTCCGTGCATATTACTTTGTTTGGTGAGGCAGACATGACAAACCTGGTCCATTGGCGTAACAAGCAAAAAGAGTTCCTTTTAAAACGCGAAAACGAGAAACTCACGTTTACCCCGATATTTATTGAAGCCATCGCCCGGGCGTTGCATGACCATCCCATGGTGAACATCTCCCTGGATGGCGACAGGATCATCAAGCGGAAGCGCATCAACATAGGCATGGCAACATCCTTACCCAACGGCAATCTCATCGTACCAGTTATAAAAAACGCAGACCAAAAAAGCCTGATCGAAATAACCAGAGAGGTAAATGATCTTGCCAACAGGGCCAGAAGTTTTCAATTGAAACCCGACGAGATTAAAGGTGGCACTTTTACCCTGACAAACTTTGGCACCTTCGGAGCCAAGTCAGGTACCCCGATCATTAATCAACCCCAGGTAGCTATTCTGGGAGTTGGACTGATAGAAAAGAAACCCGCCGTGGTAGAGACGCCACAAGGTGACGCCATAGCCATCAGGCATAAGATGATCCTGTCTCTGTCGTGTGATCATCGCGTCGTTGACGGAGCCCTGGGTAGCCAATTCATGAAGAGTGTGATAGATCACCTCGAAAATTTTAACACCAACCAAAACATATAACCATGCCTATAAGCCTCAAGCTTACCAGACCAATAGCATTCTTCGACCTTGAAACAACAGGCGTTCATGTAGTTACCGACCGGATTGTTGAGATAAGTATTTACAGAGTCATGCCCGATGGCAGTAGCGACAGCATGACACGATTGATAAACCCTACCATTCCCATACCACCTGAAGTAACTGCCATCCATGGCATTAAAGATGCCGACGTAGCTGACGCACCTACTTTTGCGCAGCTGGCACCAGCCCTGGATGCTTTTCTTAAGAACTGTGACCTGGCAGGCTATAATTCAAATAAGTTTGACATCCCCATGCTTATCGAAGAGTTTCTTCGTTGCAACATACAGTTTGATATCAAGAAACGCCGACTCGTAGATGTACAGAATATCTTTCATAAGATGGAGCCACGTACGCTAAAGGCCGCTTACAAGTTTTATTGCGGGAAAGACCTTATAGGCGCACATGAAGCAGAAGCCGACACCAAAGCCACCTATGAGATATTGCTGTCGCAGGTTGAACGCTACAGCCAAACAGAGTATGAAGACAGGGACGGAAAAAAGTCCATGCCAATCGTCAATGACATACAGGCCCTGCACGACTTCTCCTACAACCACAACAATGCAGATTTGGTTGGACATATCGGGTTCAACAAACAAGGAAAGGAAATTTTTAATTTCGGGAAGTATAAGAACCGGGTTGTTGAAGAAGTATTCAACAAGGAGCCTCAATATTACGATTGGATGATGAGGGCTGACTTCCCCCTTTCTACCAAAAATGTGATACAGGCGATCATGCTTAGAGGCAGAAATACCGGAAGCTTTATTTTCAAAGAATAAACACACTCCTAAAATGGCAATTTTCTTGTTTCCCGCAGATACTTTTTGACTTTCGACTTTCGACTTTTGACTTTTGACAAAATATAAACCCATGAAAATAATTTGTATAGGACGTAATTACGCAGAGCATGCCGCTGAGCTTAATAGTGCAGTCCCAAAAGAGCCTGTATTTTTCATAAAGCCTGAAACAGCACTGATGAGAGCCGGATATCCCTTTTTCATACCGGCGTTTTCCAGTAATATACACTATGAAGTGGAGCTGGTGCTAAAAATAACGAGGGTCGGCAAAAACATACAAGAACGTTTTGCGCACCGGTACTACCATGAGATAGGGGTTGGCATTGACTTTACCGCACGCGACATTCAGAATCAATGTAAAGATGAAGGACTGCCCTGGGAAAAAGCCAAAGCATTTGATGGGTCAGCCCCCGTAAGTCAGTTCGTCTCCCTCAATTCGTTGCGAGATGATGAAAATATCCGCTTCTCCCTTCAAAAAAATGGCACAGTCGTTCAGACAGGTTTTTCTAATGACATGATATTTTCATTTAATCATCTGATAGCCTATGTATCTCAATTTGTGACATTAAAAACTGGCGACTTTCTGTTTACAGGTACTCCGGCCGGGGTAGGGAGTGTGCAGGCAGGAGACTTGTTGGAAGCCTTTCTTGAAGACAAAAAAATGCTTCATATCCCTGTAAAGTAATTGAAAATCGGCATGTGAAATAGTTGAAATACAGAAGCAAGAATTAAAGTGAACGGTGATCGGTAAACGGTAACGGTTATGAGTTGCGGGTTAAACCATAAACCTTAAACTTTAAACCAATTTTCAGACCTTCAGACCTTCAGACTTTCAGACTTTCAAACCTTCAGACAATTTAAAACAAAATGCAAACTCCATTAAAGGTCATCCTTCGTTCAGGAAAGGATGATGCGGTAAGACGTTACCACCCCTGGATATTCAGTGGTGCCATAAAAAAGGCCATCGGCGCTGCCTATGATGGGGCGTTCACAGAGGTTTTCTCAAACCAGGATGAATACCTGGGATGTGGCATCTACCAGGATGCAAGCATCGCGGTGAGGGTGCTGTCGTTCGCCCCTGAGCGTCCCGAAGGTTTTGATCAGGAATTCTGGTACAGCAAAATCCGGAAGGCATATGAATTACGTCAACTTACCGGCTTAACCAACGATCCTGAAACCAATGTCTACCGGCTCGTACATGGTGAGGGAGACCACCTGCCCGGACTCATTATCGACCATTATAACGGCAACCTTGTCATCCAGGTTCATGCTACCGGCTTGTATGGATACATAGACAACATTTCTGAAGCTTTGCAAAAGGTTTACGGTAACTCAGTAATAAGCATCTATGATAAAAGCAGGGAGACCCTCCCTGATTTTTTCTGGGCTGATAAAAGTCCAAAAGAATTCATGTACGGCCACGCCAGCCAGGTTGACGTGAAAGAACATGGCTTTCGCTTTATGATAGACATCGTTGGTGGTCAGAAGACAGGCTTTTTTATCGACCAACGAGAAAACAGAAAGCTGTTGATGCATTATTGCCAGGGGAAAAGACTTCTTAATACCTTTTGTTACACTGGCGGCTTTTCCGTGTATGGGTTGGGCGGGGATGCCAGTGAGGTACATTCTCTCGACAGCTCTGCCAGGGCCATGGAACTTACTGACAAGAATATTGAATTAAATTTCGGACCTGAGGCAAAACACACATCCATCACAGATGACACCATCAGGTATTTAAAGAATACCGATGAGGCGTACGATGTAATTGTACTTGATCCACCTGCCTTTGCCAAGCATGTTCATGTGAAACATAATGCGGTACAGGGTTATAAACGCCTGAATCAGACAGCTATTGAAAAGATCCAGCCCGGAGGGATACTGTTTACCTTCAGTTGCTCACAAGTAATAGACCTTAACCTCTTTAAAGCCACCGTAATGTCGGCCGCCATCCTCGCAGGACGAAAAGCCAGAATACTACATCAGCTAACGCAATCACCCGACCACCCGGTAAATCTGTTTCATCCGGAAGGACAGTACCTGAAGGGATTGGTGCTGGTGATTGATTGAACGACTTAACGCATGGGCATAGTCCTGAAAGTGTAGGGGATCTCTCACTACGCTATCGCTCCATTCGAGACGACAGGTGCTATGGCCGCAACTCGCAAACTCGCAACCCACAACTCGCAACTCGCAACCTGATTAATGACAACCAACACTTACAAACACATCTGGAAGGTGGCGTATCCGATAATCATCGGGTTGGTGGCACAGAACCTGATGGTCGTAATCGATACGGCCTTTTTAGGTAGGCTGGGAGAAGTGACCCTGGGCGCTTCTGCAATAGGGGGTATTTTTTACCTGAGTCTTGTAATGCTTGGAGCCGGTTTTTCTGTCGGTACCCAGATCATGATCGGGCGGAGAAATGGTGAACGCAAGTACCGCAATATTGGAAGAATATTTGATCATGCCATCTATTTTTTACTCTTGTTGGCCTTATTGGTATTTGTACTGCTTACTTATTTAGCCCCATCATTCTTAAGTTGGTTTCTCAGCTCTGATGCCGTATCAGAAGAAAGTCTGGTATTCCTAAAATACAGGCGGTTTGGTATATTCTTCGGATTCCTTAACCTAGGTTTCCATGCATTCTATGTCGGCATCACCAGAACCATGCTGCTATCCGTGAGTACCACCATCATGGCTGCGGTAAATATTGTTCTTGACTATGCTTTGATATTCGGGCATTTCGGACTGCCAGAGATGGGGATTGCAGGAGCGGCCATTGCGACCAATATCGCAGAGCTTGTAACCTTCATATTTTTTTTGGCTTACACATGGCGAAGCCATAATATGCACATCTATAAACTGTTTCGTTTTTGGAAGCCCCATCAGCGTTTGTACAGGCCCTTATTCAAACTGGCCATTCCCGTGATGTTTCAGTTTTTCCTGTCTTTTGCCGCATGGTTTGTCTTCTTCATGATCATAGAGCAAATCGGTGAAACGGCCCTGGCTGCATCAAATATTACGAGAAGTGTATATATGCTCCTGATGATACCGGTATGGGGGTTGAGCTCCGCCACGAATACCCTGGTAAGCAACACCATCGGCAGGGGAAACAGCCAGGAAGTTCTTCCACTGATATGGAAGATTGTAATCATAAGTGTTGTTGCCAACCTGGTCATGATCCAATCCACTATTTTTTTTCCACGTGAGATAGCATCTCTGTTCACCGAAGATCAACACCTTATTGAAGCAACCGTCCCACTTCTTCGTGTGATAAGCCTGGCCCTGATCGTGTTTTCTATAACCATGATCATTTTTAATGGCCTTTCCGGGACAGGTAAAACCATGATCGCATTGCGGATCGAATTATTCTCTATCGGACTATACCTGATCACGGCATTCGCTCTTGCCACAGTATTCAATGCCCAGGCCGAAGCAGTATGGTTTGTGGAGGTGGTTTACTTTGGCATTATGGGATTGTTAGCTTTTCTGTCACTGAAGAAAGGTAAATGGAAGGAAATATAAAGGGTTTGTCAAATATCAAAGGCCGAAGGTCGAAAGTCGAAGGTCGAATGAAAACGTGCACATGCTTATTTCGTGTATATTTGTAACATTGTTTAACCAACCTAATGTTGCCAGTTACCTATGATGTCCCGTTACTTCCTATCCCCGCTTATTTTTGTTGTCTGCATACTGATAACTCTCTTTCCACCAAATCAAATATCCGGAAAGAGCCCGGTAGGCATTGCCGAAAGGGTTGAACAAATTATTAATCCCACATGGTCGACCCCCTGGGTTGATTCTGTTTTTACCTCTCTAAGTTTAGAGCAACGTATCGCGCAATTATTGATGATCAGGGTGCATACAGACAAAGATGCAGCCTATTACAGAGAACAAGAGCGTTTGATAAAACGCTACAATATTGGAGGAGTTGCCTTTTTCAGGGGTGGCCCGATTCGTCAGGTGCAGCTAACAAACCGTCTTCAGGAAGCAGCGCAGACGCCTTTGTTGATAGCCATGGATGCCGAATGGGGCCCTTCAATGCGCCTTGACAGCACGATAGTTTTTCCCAGGCAGATGACCCTGGGAGCGATCAGCAATGACTCAATCATCTATCAGTTTGGGATGGAGGTTGGCCGACAGCTCAAAAGACTTGGGGTGCATATAAATTTCGCTCCGGTTGTTGATGTCAATAACAATCCCGACAACCCGGTTATAAACTTCCGTGCCTTCGGCGAAAGTCGTTATAATGTAGCACGAAAAGGGATTGCTTATATGCGTGGGATGCAAGATGTGGGCATTTTGGCCTGTGCAAAGCACTTCCCGGGACACGGAGATACCGATGCAGACTCTCACTACACCCTTCCTGTGCTCAACCATTCATTTGAAGAGATTGACTCCATCCATTTATTTCCTTTTAAAGAGCTAATAAGAAGTGGCTTACACTCCGTCATGGTTGCACACCTCCAAATACCGGTTCTTGAACCGGGAAAGAATGTGGCATCCACTTTGTCAAAAAACATCGTAACGGATTTGTTAAAAAACGAACTTGGCTTCTCCGGACTGGTTATTACAGATGCGCTCGACATGAGAGGCGTTAGCGATCATTTTAAGCCCGGCGACCTTGAGGTACAATCATTTCTAGCCGGCAACGACATTCTTTTGCTGCCAGAAAACGTGCCTGCCGCTATTGAGGCTATAAAAAGGGCGATCCGAAATGGCATCATTCAAGAAGCAGACCTCAACGAAGTGTGCAAGAAGATTCTTTTTTACAAACAAGTTGCAGGTCTGAATACGCCACATACAGTAAGTGAGGATGGTTTAATTGCCGACCTAAACACCTATCATGCAGAGCAACTAAACAAGAGACTTGCCCATGCTTCGATAACACTGATCAAGAACGATGGCGATGTATTGCCTTTAAAAGAATCAACTACGGAAAAGGCAGCTTATCTGTCAATAGGTGCTCCAACAGGCAATCATTTTCATTCGATGCTGGAGGCATATAAAAACCTGCCCCAATATTCAATACAAAAAAGTCACAATGCCAGTGAAGCAAGTTCACTGATCAAGTCTATTATACAATATGAAACTATTGTCATCTCCGTCCATAATAACAGCATGTTTCCCACCCGGCAGTACGGCATCAACCAGGAGACTGTCGACCTGATCTCTAACATAGCAAAGAAAAAGGAAGTAATCCTGACCTTATTCGCCAACCCGTATAGTCTGTTATATTTTAAGGAAAACATCCTGGATATTGATGCCATTCTGGTTGCCTGGCAAGATGGTTTGAATTTTGAGGAAGCTGCGGCCCAGGTAATTTTTGGTGGGCGCCAGGCGATGGGTAGTCTGCCTGTCGGTATCTATCCCTACTTCCCACCATATACCGGACTTGACACACCTTCTAACTACAGAATTGGGTTTGGGATTCCCGAAGAGGTCGGCATATATAGCAGCCTTCTTAACCGTGTAGACAGCATTGCCCTGGCTGGCATTGAAGAAAAAGCCTATCCAGGTTGCCAGATCGTATTGGTGAAGGATGGGATAGTTTTCTACAACAAATCCTTTGGAACGCACACCTACGGACACTCCCAGCCTGTAAACAATTCAGACGTATATGACCTCGCCTCCCTGACAAAGATTCTGGCCACATCTGCTGCTGTCATGCATATGTCTGACCGGGGTCTGATAAACGTTGACTTGCCTATAAGTCATTATCTGCCCTGGCTGGCTGGCAGCAATAAAGAACACATCAAGCTAAGAGAAATGATGGCCCACCAGGCAAGCCTGCAAGCTTGGATTCCCTTTTATATCGAAACACTTACAGAAAGAAATCTGAACCCAATCTATTATAACAATCTTTTGTCTCCGGATTATCCAACAGAAGTTGCGGGCAATTTATACATTCACAAAAACTATCGGGACTCTATTTTTTCAAAGATATTGCTCTCACCACTTAGAAATAACCGGAACTATTTGTACAGCGACCTTGGCTATATCTTACTGGCAGAGATCATTGAAAGCCAAAGTGGGATGGCACTGGATGAATATGCCGAATCCGTTTTCTACAGGCCCATGGGTTTGTCTTCACTAGGCTTCAGGCCTTTAAGAAACCACCAAAGAGAACGAATCGTACCAACCGAAAACGATACGATCTTTCGCAGACAACTATTAAGAGGCCATGTCCATGATCCTGCCGCTGCCATGCTTGGCGGTGTTAGCGGCCATGCCGGATTGTTTGGAAACGCGCTTGATGTGGCAATTATGATGCAGCTATTTTTACAGGGAGGCGAATACGGTGGCACCAGATATATTGACGAAGCCACGGTAAGAGAATTCACCAGGGTGCAGTTTCCGGGTAATAAAAACCGCCGCGGACTAGGTTTCGACAAGCCAGATATACAGAGAACCAATAACAATCATGTTGCCAAAAGTGCCTCACCAAACAGTTACGGGCATTCAGGATTTACGGGCACCTATACATGGGCAGATCCAAAAGAAAACCTGGTATACGTATTTATATCCAACAGGGTATATCCCGACTCCAACAATAGAAAAATAAGCACCTTAAACATCCGTACAGATATACATGAAGCCGTTTATGAGGCGATCAGGAAAAGCAGGACGACCATTCAATAACATAAACACCCCATACCAAGAAATAATCATGAACACTTCGTTTACAAATAGACGCATGATTATGGGTACTGTGGGAGACCCCGAACATGCGTTCGGGACTTCTCTGCGCTCAGCTTGCAGACCTTCAGACCTTAAGACCTTCAGACTTTCAGACTTTTTGACAAATTTTTAACCCATGAAAAAAAAGAGCTGGTTATTGTGGATTTTTGCCCTGGTCATCACCCTGGGTGGCTCCTATTATCAACGCTTAACGGGGCCAACAAAGCCCTATCGCGGCAAAGTGGAACTTGGTGAAACAGAGATATCATACCGTCTGATACGAAGCTTTCCCAGGCCCACTGACGCACCTGTTCGAGTACATGTCGAAGACAAAGACGTTAAAGGTTATTACCGGTTTAAACGGTATCCGAGCCATGATGACTGGCAGGAAATGCAACTTGAGAGACAGGACGATTTGCTTGTTGCTTACATCCCGCAACAACCGGCTGCCGGAAAGGTCATGTATCAGATATACCTGCAGAAAGGGGATCAGATGGAAAAGCTTTCTGAGGATCCCATCATTATACGTTTCCGAAACGATGTGCCAGCCTGGGCGCTCATCCCGCATATCATCCTGATGTTTTTTGCCATGCTCTGGAGCATGCGAACAGGACTTGCAGCACTATTCCGTCAAAAAACATTCAGGCTGAGTCTGGTTACTATCCTATTGCTGATAACAGGTGGCCTGATTTTTGGCCCCATTGTCCAAAAGTTCGCGTTCGGAGACTATTGGACCGGATGGCCTTTGGGTACAGACCTTACGGATAATAAAACTGCTGTTGCTTTTATCTTCTGGCTAATTGCGGTTCTAAGGTCATGGAAGAATCCATACCACCGCTCATGGGTTTTGGTCGCATCGGTGGTACTCTTTCTTGTGTATATGATACCACACAGTATGTTTGGGTCAGAGATTGACTGGACGCAGGAACCTTAATCCTGATTATAGTAACGCCTGATTTTAGAACAAGATACTGTAAGCCTAAGCTCATTCACGGCAATAAAATTACTTGGTCAGTAACTGACTCAACTGAAATAGCACAAAACTGTAGAGATTTATTACCAAGCCATGACCCGGGTTGCAAACTGCTGATCCTGGGTGGTCATTTTTACCACGTACACGCCGGATTTTCCATGGAATGCATTTTGATCGGATGCGAATGCAGCAGTTGTAAATTCAGCAACACAGGCACCAGCCATATTATATACCTGCACCTCAGCTAAGGTGGTCCAGGGGTTATATATATTTAATTGACCGGAAGTGTAAAAGATTTCTGGGGTATCCATATCCTTCTCCATTACAGAGGTTTGCAAGTCCTCTCCAAAGTGAATCTCGAACCTGTCCGGGTCATCATTAACTGAGGCTGAAAAATGATAACTTTTTTGTTGACTTAAGTTATGGCGATGACCAGTTTGTTTGTCAAGCAAAAATACATCTTCCGTAATACCTTGAATGCTTTGTGCTGTAATTGTATGAACCGCATCGATGCCGGCCATAAAACCCACATCTATTTTAGGATGATTCATTGTTTGTTGTAAAAACAGAATACTCATCTGATCATCGTCAAGCTTTGAATAAAAGCTGGGAGCGTCCGGCAGCATAGAGAATATTTTTTCGGCACCTCCGGTTGACGGATGGCCGAACTCCAACAAGAGCTCATCACTATACGTATTTGTGTAATTATCTACCAATAATCTTATGCCGGCAGTTGGATAATCAGTTTCCTTCTCTGTGCTATTTTCAGAATAATGTATTCTGGCATTGTTATTCACAGAAAATGACGTGCCATGTTTTTCGGCTTTTACCCAAAAAGCCTGCATGGGAGAGATATAGCGCGAAACATGATTGGTACCTGTTTCATAGCGACTATTATTATTATAGGCGCCGTAATTGCCGGTTTGCGGATTCCATGACCAGAAGCTAACCCCTTGAGATGGACCTTTACTATCCAGATTACTTCGTCCCTCCCAGCCAGTATCTTCTTTCCAGTCGATACTTGACGGATAGGGGTTGCCTATCAGGTTAAACCCGGCAAAACTGTCATCAGCTTTTCCCAGGTGTGATAATTCAAAGGAGAATTCTCCCGCTGTCAGAATGCCAGACAGCATACTTGTTGTTGATCCTGACTCAGCAGAGGCACCGACCAGGTAGCCTATACCAGCTTCAAGACAATTGTCAGTACCCTGAGGTGTATTTGTATCCGGATTGTTCGTCCCATCATTCACTGATATCCATGTTTGTCCGGGTTCATTCCAGCTATATGCCATACCATTTATCACCTGATGATCGGGAGTTTGGTTCATCAGTGGTATGGAAATGGTATTCCAGGGTTCCTGGGTTTTATGTGTATTGGAATAATTATATGAGGCTACCACGTCATTTGAAACATGTATGATTGAACCACTGCCAGTTTCATCAGATACAATCAGAATTGCTTCTCTTCCCGCATTGTTAATCAGATCTTCAGCAACAGTTAACATACCACCTGGGTGTACGATGAGTTTTTCAGTTTGATTATCACAGGATTCGATGATTAACTTGTCTGTGATCAGTTCTCCACCTAATTGGATGGTTAATTTTCCACTGCCCTCAATGATTACAGCGTCTGATGAGATAGCCCTAGCAGAAATAAAAACAATACTGCCATGAGACGGGATACTGGTTACGGCTGTACTTCCGTCACCATCGACAAACCAGTTGTCCATATCGTTCCAGTCTCCATCACGTAAAAAGTGGTATTCTGCTTCCGGACTGCTATCAATGTCATCTTCACCGTCATCTTCATCTGCATCTTCAGGCTCATCGGGTTGATTGTTCTCAGGATCATCTGGCTGGTAACCTTCAGGCTGTATGGCCAGGAGTGCCGCATAGGCATTGATGCGTCCGCTGCCAAGTTTTCCGGCATATTGTTCGTTGCTTGTGTAATGATCATCGGCGGTGGATATAAGGATATCTATCACGTCGGAAGCCTTCATCATCGTGGTGGCGTTGGAGATAATCAAAGCTGCCACGCCTGCCACATGGGGAGCCGCCATGGAAGTACCTGAGCTGTATCCATATGAATTATTGGCCAAGGTGCTTAAAATAGATACGCCGGGAGCTGATATGTCGATCCAGTCTCCAAAATTTGAATTGGATGCTTTTTCATCACGGTTGTTGGTTGATGCAACGGCGACAGCCCCTTCGTAGAATGCCGGATAATAATGGTCTTCCCGTCCCCTGTTTCCGGCAGAAAAAATGGTGATACCACCTTCGAGGACAATCCCACCGCCGTATGTGTTAAAATAGTCGATGGCATCAAGAGCCAGGTGATCATACACATTGGGAGCAGCGTATGTCCAGCTGTTCTGGCTTATTGCTGCGCCATTATCTGCGGCATAGACCGGGGCCAGGTGAAAACCATCGCTGCGGCTATCGCTGAACACTTGACATACCATTAATTTAACTCCGGGAGTGTCGCCACCACCGCCTGCAATACCGGCGACACCAACTTCATTATTCGATACAGCCGATACAATGCCAGCTACATGTGTAGCATGGTTTGTTGGTACGATATCAGTTGTTTTATCAGCAAAATTATATCCGGTATTTCCGTCCGAGTCTTTCCAGATATTTACAGCCAGGTCGGGATGATCCACTTTAATACCACCATCAATAATGGCAACAACAACCTCTTTTCTGCCACGCTCTATATTCCATGCATCCGGAATCTTTATATCAGCACCCATCATACCACCTTTTTGACCATTGTTTTGAAGATTCCACTGATCGGAAAATCTAGGGTCGTTGGTTGCCGGCTGACTTTTGGAATTGTTGTCTGGGTTGACTTCATGAGTATCTGCAATGTCAGTAAATTCTTCTGATTCCGTACTGATCACACGAAAAACAGGCTGAGCAATTTCAACACTTTCCAATGATTGAAAGTGATCAATAATTTGTATTAAATCACTTTTATCGGCCGTACTGAATTCATACCAAAGATGGAAACCCCACTCTCTATGGCGTTCATGTAAAGAAGACATTGATTTATCGTTTCCGGAAAATAAATTCTCTGCAACCATCCTGCCGTCATAAATATGATATTGTTGGCTTAACAAATCAAAGTCCTCTAAACCGGTTGTAATCATACCGCTCTTGTTTCTGGAAAAAATATTTTCAGTAAGGTCATCCGCACTAACTGAAGAAAATTTTACACGAAACACACCAGGACTGTAATCGTCCGGAGTAAGTTCTGAAACATTGATTGGAGGTCGCGGCCCACGTTTGGGAGTATTATTTACATATGAGGTTACCTGAGAAGTAAATGTTCCATTTACCAGTCCACCATTACTTTCGGCATACATTGCATTGGTTCCTGACAAGAAAATCAGGGAATAAACAAATGCAAAATATAAGTAAATTGGCTTTTTCATCTAAGTATTTTCTCGAATATATCTGTATTAGAACGTACTGTCTTTAAACATATATGCGACAAAAAAACAGCAACATTTTGAAATATCGCTGTTTATCAACACATATACAATTCAATAAAGAAAGAAAGCAGCGAGAATTATTACTTAGCAAATATACGTATTATCATATATTACAGCAAGTATTTAATACATTATTTAACGTAGTTTTTATATACCATAATGAGTGTTTGTAACAATCATATAAATAAGTATTTATCCCATGTAGCTTATAGTCACATACACAGGAACTTGTGAATTATGAATGGATTAATATCAGGGATCTAAAATTTAAGGGAATAGATAGTAACAGAATAAATAGCGTAAAATTATTTTACAGGTCAATTCAGTCCCTCCTATGCTTTAATTTAAAAGACAATTATTCAGATTCAAATACCTATATTTGTATTTAGTCTAAATAAACATAGGACTAATTTTAATGCCTATCGTCTTATTATACAACCAATTAAACACAACCTATTTACAAATCAAATAATATAACAAGATATTACTCTTCGTTTTTGAAGAAATGATTGCAATAATGAAGGGAAAA
>SKYG01000360.1 GCA_007128045.1 Bacteroidales bacterium
ATTGGACAAGAAATAGCCTCGGTAGATTTTGAGTCTGAGGTGACAGTTACAACTGGCGGTCAATTTACCTTTGAGATCATTGATAATCCGAAAAAAACCGGGTTGAATACAACGAGTAAGTGTGGTCAAATAGGAAGAACAAACGAAACTTGGTGGGCGTATGTTGACATTCCTCTTGAATTTTCTATTCCTGCGAATGAAAAACGCTATGTTCATATGATGGTGTTATATGCTGATCAGCCTCATATTTCGATGCGTTTGAATAATGTAAATACAGATTATGATCCTGTAGAATTTTACACAGAATTGGGGGAATGGCAGGATCTGGTTTGGGAATTTGAAGGTGGTGCTGACGGCAAAGATGTAACTCAAATAAGAATATTAGCAGATGCAGGTTTCAGTAATAATCCTGCAGGGTTTGTCCTCAATAATACCGATAAGTTTGGTTTGATTGATGAGATTATTGTAAATGAAAGTGCTGAACCAAGAACAACTATTTCAACATCTGTTCAAAAGGAGCTTGCAGACAAAAACTATACACTTACTGCCAGTAATGGAAGTATTCGTTTTTTTATGAATGACCAAACGACCAGTCAAGTTGATATTTTTGATATTAGAGGCGTTTTGATTAAATCATTTAGGCAAAATGCGTTTGAGTATGTGGTTCCTGTGTCCGGCTTGTATTTTGTCAGAATTGGCAATACGACGGAAAAAGTTCTGGTAAAGTAGGTTTTTTAAATTTGGTGGCTAACAATAGTATGTTACTGCCGATGCGTTTAAAGAAAAATCCAGAAATAAGCTTGCTAAAAAATGCTTAACTCAAATTCTTGCAAGCAAGCAACAGAGCCTAGCGATTCCGCTCAACTATTAATAAAATGTTGGCTTTCGCTAATTTTATTAGTTAAAGCCAGCATTTTAAAAATAGTAATATGCTCTGTAAATTAGGAACTTAAGTTATTGTTTATGAAAAATGAGTTTGTTTTATTGGTGTTTTTTTTCATCACATCCATAAGTTTAATTGGACAAGAATTAGAATTAGTAGATTTTAAGTCTGACGTGACAGATATTCTTGCTTTCGTTGATATCATTGAAGCTATTGACAACACAGAAGAGGAAACCCAGTATAATTCTTTTAGACCTGGAGAATTGTGGCATGATAATGATGGAGAAATTTTAAATGCTCATGGAGGAGGTATTCTTGAGCATGATGGAAAGTATTATTGGTTTGGAACGCATTTGGAAACCGGGCATCAGTCATATGTAGGTGTAAGATGTTATTCTTCTTCAGATCTTTACAATTGGGAAAATGAGGGAGTTGCATTGCCTGTGGTAACCAATGATGCTGACCATGATATAACTGCAGGCTGTGTCATTGAACGGCCAAAAGTTATTTATAATGAGTTAACCGGTAAGTTTGTCATGTGGTTCCACCTTGAGTTAAGGGGGCAGGGCTATAAAGCTGCTTTGGCTGCCGTTGCCGTTGCTGATAACGTTACTGGGCCTTATACTTTTATCGAGAGTTTAAGACCTAATGCAGGTCACTGGCCGCTGAATTTCACCGAAGCTCAGAAAAATACCAAATACGACTACGATATAGGACGATATACTGCTGAAGGACGACAAAATGTTGTTGATGGTAGGTATGTTGTCCGGGATTTTAAGGACGGACAGATGAGTAGGGATATGACCCTTTTCGTGGACGATGATCAGAAAGCCTATCTGGTTACTTCTTCAGAAGAAAACCAAACTTTGCATATTCATGAATTAACGGATGATTATCTTGGTTTTACAGGAAGATATACCCGGGTACTGCCCGGCGAAAGAAATGAAGCTGCCGCTGTTTTTAAGCACCAAGGGAAATACTTTATGATTGCTTCGGGGCTTACCGGCTGGGATCCAAACCCTGCCAGAAGTGCTGTCGCCGAGGATGTTTTGGGCCCCTGGATATCTCTTGGAAACCCCGCAATCGGAACCGAGGAGCAAATCAAAACCACGTTTAATTCACAAAGCACTTATGTTCTGCCTGTCAAGGTTGCTGATGATGTATATATTTATATGGGTGACAGGTGGAACCCTGCAAACCAATTGGACAGCCGCTATGTTTGGCTGCCTCTTTATATGGAGTACGGGAAACCTGTTATTCGCTGGCGTGATGAATGGTCTCTTGAAGATTATAGATAAAATTAAAGCAAATTAAAAAAAATAAAAATGAAACATTCAATTGCTTTTACCTGTATATTTTCTTGTACATTTTTAATTGATGCAGAAGGAGTGATAGGTTCTCAATCTGGCGATATAGATTCCCCAGGAGTTTCAGGTAAAAAGCCAAATTACATAATTATTCTAGCCGATGATTTGGGATTTGGCGACGTGGGATTTAACGGTAGCACCCAGATTAAAACCCCTAATATGGATCATTTGGCTAAAATAGGGGTGATGTTTACTCAGGGTTACGTTTCTTCGGCGGTGTGCGCTCCTTCGAGAGCCGGGCTGATGACAGGAATTAATCAGGTGAAATTTGGTTTTGATAATAATCTGGGAGGACACGAACACTACCAACCGGGCTTTGATCCTGAATATATGGGGCTGCCGGTTTCTGTAAAAACCATTGCTGAACGGTTAAATCCACTGGGATATGTCTCAGGATTAATTGGTAAATGGCACCTTGGGTATGAGCCGCACCATCATCCGCTTAATAGAGGGTTCGACGAATTCTGGGGTTACCAGGGTGGTGGACATGATTATTTTCGCTCAGAACCTGATGGAGAAGGCTATCTTTCGCCTATTGAATCTAATTACAAAACGCCGCAGCCCATCACCTATCTTACCGATGACAAAGGAGATGAGTGTGTGGGTTTTATCCATCGACATAAAGACCAACCTTTCTTTCTGTTTGCTTCATTCAATGCCCCGCATACGCCGATGCAGGCTACAAAAGAAGATCTGGAATTGTATAAGCATATAGAAGACACCCGAAGACGCACTTATGCAGCCATGGTTCACCGATTGGATGTTAACATTGGTAGAATTCTTTCTGCGCTAAAGGAAAATGGTCTTTGCGAAAAAACACTAATTGTTTTTTTGAGCGATAACGGAGGGCCGGTCACCAGCAATGCTTCAATAAATGCACCATACAACGGACAAAAGGGAACATTACTGGAAGGAGGTATTCATGTGCCGTTTGTCATGAGTTGGCCGGGAACACTTCCCGCCGGATTGACTTATTCCAATCCTGTTTCGTCATTAGATATTACACCCACTTTCTTAGATCTGGCAGGTGGAGAGATTGAGGGAGACGACATATTTTGTGGGGTTAACTTAATACCTTTTATTCTTGGAACGAATCCTGAACCACCACATGAAGAACTGAAGTGGCGCTTTACCATTAGTGCGGCAATAAGAGATGGTGATTGGAAATTGATACGCCTACCTGATCGATTGCCTATGTTGTTTCATTTGGGTGTCGATCCCTCCGAACAAAACAATGTTGCTCTGGAGAATATTGAAAAAACAAAGGTTTTGCTGCAAAGACTTGGTGAATGGGACGTTTCTCTTCCGCATCCTTTATTTTTGGAAGGAGCCCGGTGGAAACGTGTATCACTTGATAGGTATGATGAAGTGTATCAACTTCAACAACCCAATGATATTGCTCATTAAAAAGATAAATGGTGAGCGCGATAAACCGATTTTTTAAAATCAGGAATCCTTATGGTTCCATGAGAAATTACCAACCGATTCTGCATTATTCTTGAATTATATAAAATTAAAATGAAAAAAATTATTTTTTTGCTTTGTGTGACTCTGTTTTTATTGGGAAATACCGCAGCCCAACTTCCATCTATTAAAAACGGAGTTCTATGGCGTGACACCGAGGGACAACGGATTCGAGCCAATGGAGTTAGCGTTATTGAACACGATGGCACTTACTACATGATTGGATCTGACAACTCGTTGGGTTATGAATCTGCCAGAGTGAATTTGTATTCGTCCACCGATTTAATGAATTGGGAATTTAGAAATACGATAATAGATGAAAATACCAACTCTCAATTGAATAGTGGAGAGCGCTTTATTGAGCGACCGTGTTTAATTTATAATGCTCAAAACGATCAATTTGTTGTATGGGCTAAATATCAAACCACTGGATATACAGCAGATGAAGCAGCTATTTTTTATAGTAATACGGTAGATGGAGACTATATTTATCACAAAGCATTTCAACCTAAGGGGCTTGATTCTAATGATGGTAGCTTGTTTAAAGACAATGATGGGACTGCTTATTATATTTCTACAAATAAGGAGTATCGTAGTTTAAATTTGTATACCTTATCAGATGATTATCTGGATGTAATAGATTATTCTATTTTGTTTTCAGGAGACAATAAAGAAGCTCCTGTTATTTTTAGGAAGAACGACATATACTATATGCTGGCTTCCGCAAAAACAGGGTGGGATCCAAATCAGGGTACTTATAGTACCTCCACTTCATTGAAAAGCGGATGGTCGGAATGGAAGAATTTTGGCGATAGGTTGACATTCGCGACACAGCCCACAACAGTAATTCCAATTTCCGGATCAGCAGGCACTTCATATTATTATGTCGGGGACAGATGGAGAGATCTAACTATTGCTGCTTCGAAAACCCTCATGCTGCCCATAACAATTGGTGATGGGACGTTAAGTCTTAATTATGTGCATGAGTTTTCTATTGATTTCGAGACTGGAGAATTTGCCGAGTATGACGATAATTCCTATGTTCCGCAGGATAATTGGAGTGTAGTTTCAGTTTCAAATGAACATTTATCATACCCTGCCGTAAATACATTCGATGGAAACATTAATACGTTTTGGCATACAAATTGGATTGGCGGCGCACAACCTCATCCCCACGAGGTTGTTATAGATTTAGGTGCAACCTATTCTATTTCGGGTTTTATGTATGTGCCCCGTATGGATAATAATCCCAATGGAAATGTAGAGTATTTTCAGCTGTTTTTAAGTGTCGATGGCTCCAATTGGGGCTTGCCAGTGGCAGCAGGTAGATTGAACTACCAGAGTGAGGTTCATTTTGAGACTGCTACGGCTCATTACATGAAGTTTGTCAGTCATTCCGGGATTAATGGCCATTCAGCAGCCTCAGACTTTAGATTACTAACGAATAGTGATTATAAAAAAACCGAAATAGCCACATGGTTTCAGATTAATGGCGGTAATTGGATTAATAGAACGGTAATAGAAGTCGATGCCGGTGCTAACTTAATAGTTGGGCCACAACCACGAATATGGGGATCGCATAGTTGGGTAGGGCCAAATGACTTTTATGCCAACACCAGGCCTCTTACTTTTAACAATGTCGATGCCTCGATTGAAGGAGAATATACAATTTATTATCTGGACGATCAATATTATTGTCATAAGAAAACAATAGAAATCATGGTAAACAGTCCTGCCTCTTTAGATAATCCCATCGAGGATGATTTATCACTTTCTCGAGTATACCCCAATCCTGCAAAGGATTATTTTAATATATCTCTTATTGGTATTGAAAACCCTGCTGTTTCAATTTACGACATAAAAGGTTCCTTAGTTTACCAAAAGCAGACTAATCAGCCATTGTTGCGACTATCAAAGCATCCTGTCTTTAAGAAGGGTATTTATATAGTAACAATAATGAGTGATGATCAAAGGATTTATCATCAAAAATTGGTTGTTGATTAGTTTTAAATGAAAAGTATGAAGATTTTATTTTTATCTCTGATATTGGTGCATTTTGCTTTGGTTTTTGCTTGTGGTGAACGTAATGATGATATTGATGATTTTGGATATGGGTTCGCAACTGATGAGACAGATTATTTAAAGAGTTTTAAAGAATTGCTTGAGTTGAAATGGCCGAATAATAAGACGATGAACATCGTCTTTCATGGTCATAGTGTACCTTCAGGCTATTTTAGAACCCCTGTGGTAAATACATTGGAAGCTTATCCGCAACTGTTTTTAAGGTACCTGAAGGATCGTTATCCCCATGCTGTGATAAATTCCATAACAACCTCTATTGGTGGCGAAAACGCACAACAAGGGGCAGAACGATTTAAGGAAGATGTTTTAGTAATGAAGCCGGATGTGCTGTTTATTGATTATGCGCTCAATGACCGGGGCATCAGCCTTGAAGCAGCTGAGAAGGCATGGCGACAGATGATTGAAGACGCATTGAAGGTGGATGTAAAAACCATTCTCTTTACGCCAACTCCTGACTTGAGAGAAGATATTCTGGATGAAGCAGCACCTCTTGATAGATATGCCAGGATGATACGAAAATTGGGAAAAGAATATGATATCCCGGTAGTAGATAGCTATAGACACTTTCAAAATTTAAAGGAAGCCGGTTCTGAATTGTCGCAATATATGGCTCAGAATAATCATCCCAATGCATTGGGACATATGGAGGTTTTAAATGTAATGGTATCAACGCTGTTTAAGAGAAGCCTGTTAGATGATTAGCGGTAGGTAGAATGTTTTAAAAGGGTACGTTAATTTTATATGTTATTATGAGAAATTTAGTTATTATGAGAAGTTTAGTTTTTGTGCTGATTTTTATGGTTTGTGCATCCAGTTGGTCTCTTGCCGAAAAAAATGACTGGGAGTCGCAGGATGTTTTTGCCATCAATAAACGACCTGCTTTTGCCAATTCTTTTCCTTTTCGCAATATGGCTGAAGCCAGGGAGAATGATAAACGACGCACGGATTATTATAAATCCTTAAATGGCGAGTGGGACTTTATGTGGTCCATTAATCCGTCACAACGTCCGGGCGTTTTTTCCGAACCTGAATTCTCAACAACCAATTGGGATAAAATCAATGTCCCCGGTAACTGGCAAATTCAGGGGTATGGAACACCTATTTATGTTAATGTAAAGTATCCCTTTGAAGTGGATCCCCCTCATATGCAGGATTTTTATAATCCTGTGGGTTCCTATGTAATCCATTTTGATGTGCCTGCAGCGTGGAACAATGATCGGATTATTTTGCACTTTGGGGCTGTGAATTCAGCTATGTATGTGTGGATAAACGGTGAAAAGGTGGGGTATTCTCAGGAGTCGAAGTTACCTGCTGAATTTGACATAACAGATTACGTAAAACGAGGAGATAACAAACTTGCTGTTGAGGTTTTCCGTTGGTCGGATGCCAGTTATATAGAAGGTCAGGATATGTGGCGTTTATCAGGTATAGAGAGGGATGTTTACCTATATGCCTTGCCTGAGATACATGTGTCTGATTTTTTTGTGAAGGCCGGGTTAACGGAGAACTACCGTGACGGAGTGTTTGACCTGGATGTGGATCTCAGCGATGTTCGCCCGGGCTATTCTTTAGACGTTTTATTGGTTGATGCAGACGGAAGTACTGTGTTTTCTGAGTCAAAAAGTGTTGGCAGCAACGATTTGAATTTTAAGCATAGAATTCGTCGGGTTAACCGTTGGAGTGCTGAAACACCTGATTTGTATCAACTCTTTATAACGCTCAAAGACAATCAGAGTAATGTGGTTGATATAAGAACTTCAAGGGTTGGATTCAGAACGATTGAAGTTAAAAACAAGCAATTGCTTGTGAATGGGCAGCCCGTGCTAATGAAAGGGGTTAATCGTCATGATCATGATATGATTAATGGTCATTACATTACCCGTGAAGCCATGGAAGCGGATATTAAACTTATGAAAGAATTTAACATTAATGCGGTTCGAACAGCGCATTATCCAAACGATTCTTATTTGTATGAGTTATGTGACATATATGGAATGTATGTGGTGAACGAGGCGAATATTGAATCTCACGGACTTGGCGTTTATGATATCCCCGATAATGGATTTAATATGAGCAATCCATTGGCCCGCGATCCGGATTGGCTGGCCCCCAAGATGGATCGAATGAAGAGACTTGTGGCACGAGACAAGAACCATCCTTCTGTTATTATCTGGTCACTTGGAAATGAAGCCGGACGTGGAGAAAACTTTCGCCAACTTTATAAAGCAACAAAGGAGTGGGATCCGACGCGTCTTGTTCAGTATGAACAGGCTTTCAGAGAGGATTATACGGATATTGTAGCTCCTATGTATTCCCGCATCCCTGTCATTAAAGAATTTCTCACATTTGATGACCACCGACCCTTTATTATGTGTGAGTATGCACACGGCATGGGCAACAGCAACGGAAATCTGATGGATTACTGGGACCTGATCAGAAGTGAACCTCAGTTGCAAGGTGGTTTCATCTGGGACTGGATGGATCAGGGCCTGTTACAACACACAGCCAACGGGACTCCCTATATCGCATATGGAGGTGATTTTGGCCCGCACGATGTGCCTTCAGATAACGATTTTTGTATGAATGGAATTGTGTTTGCCGACAGAACGCCCAAACCTGCATTGTGGGAGGTTAAAAAGGCCTATCAAAACTTCTGGTTCACGGCAACCGATTTATCAAAGGGCCGAATAAAGATTTTTAATGAGAATTTTTTCCGATCTACTGAACCTTACAATTTCAGATACGAGATTAAATCAGAGGGAGAGACTGTTAAAGAAGGCAAACTTGAATTCAGGCGTCCAATAGCCCCCCAGGGAGATGCGGTTGTGGATATTCCTATGGATTTTCCTGTGGAACCCGGTAAGGAGTATTTTCTTAATTTATTTGTTACCTTAAAGGATGATGAAGGCTTTTTAAGTGCTGACCACGTAGTTGCTACAGAGCAATTCTTACTGCCTGCTTTTGTTGCATTGGAAGATACTCCTGCAGAGTATCCTGCTCTCTCTCTCACTGAAAGTGACAAACATTATTATTTTCTGGGGTCAGACTTTGCTATAATTATAGATAAATCAACCGGAAATATCTCAGATTGGAAATATGCAGGCCGTGATATGCTTCGTCGTTCATTGCAGCCAAATTTTTGGAGGGTGCCCACCAGCAACGATCGGGGTAATAATATGTCCAACCGTTTAGCTGTTTGGGAAAATGTGCAGCAGGAACGTTCTTTGGAATCTATTGCCTTATCAAAGGAAAGAGATGGTGTTTATAAGGTTGAAGTGTCGTCAACTATTGCACCTGCAAATTCGGTTTATAATGTTTCTTACTTAATTAAAGGCGATGGCAGTGTTGATGTCTCTGTTTACTTTTATAAAGTTGACAACGAATTACCAGAATTGCCTAGATTTGGAATGAACCTGATTATGCCCGGTGAATTTAATTATGTTACCTGGTACGGGAAGGGACCTTTTGAAACCTATCAGGACAGAGAGTCTGCTGCTTTTGTTGATGTTTATAGCGGTAAAGTGATTGACCAGCATACTGCTTATCCTGTACCACAGGAGAGTGGCAATAAAACGCATGTACGTTGGTTTGAAGTCTCTAGTGATAGAGGTTATGGTTTCAGAATTGAAGGAAAGCAATTGTTAAATTCAAGTACATATCACTTTACCATAGACGATCTTGGTAATGATCTTACGCATTACTATGAACTGCCTCAAAGAAACCTGACAGAAGTGAATATTGATTTGGAGCAGATGGGTGTTGGTGGTGATAATAGCTGGGGGTGGCACGTCCATGATCAATACAAGTTACTGAATTCTGAATACAGCTATCAATTTACTATTACACCTTTCAGAAAATAGATTTAATAAAGATTATCGTTACAAATACCTGGCGAAACCAACTTATTTTCGACAATAAACGCCATGAGCTATTCTAATGTCATTAATATTGGTGAATTTGCCAACATACATGATCCAATTGTCCGCATTATCGACGATTGGGTGACCAACCGAAATCTGGCATTCATTTTTGAGGCGAAAGTGGGAAATGGGAAATTGCTGGTTTGTTTATACAGTAAAGTAAATTTTTAAAATAAGAATTATGAAGCATTTGTTAACAAAAGCAGGCATTTTATGTTTGATTCCGGCATGTACTTTCATGCCAAATGAAGACAAAAAACCCAATATCATCATTATTTATGCCGATGATGTCGGATATGGAGATATTGGTGCGTACGGAGCTACTCTGATTCCCACACCTGAGATTGACAAGCTGGCTGCCGGCGGTGCGATGTTTACCAGCGCCTACTGCATGGCTTCAACATGTACTCCGAGCCGCTATTCACTGCTTACCGGAAAATATGCATTCCGAAATCCTGACGCTCAGATACTACCACCTGATGCAGGCATGATCCTGGAGCCAGGAAGCGGAAACATGGCAGAGGTGTTCAGAAACGCTGGTTATCGTACCGGTGTTATCGGCAAATGGCACCTTGGCATTGGTGACGGCAGTACCGACTGGAATACAGAAATATCACCCACTCCCCTGGAAGCCGGTTTCGACGTATCTTTCGTCATCCCATCGACCAATGATCGTGTGCCGACAGTATGGCTGGATGGCAACAGGGTGCACAACTGGAACGAAAATGATGCCCCATTACGTATCAGCAATAACAGACAGATTGGAAATTTGCCTACGGGAAGAAGCCATCCCGAACTGCTAAGATACCCTGCCGACGGGTATCATTCAGGTACCATCGTAAACGGTCTTGGACGGATCGGGTTTATGGACGGTGGCCAATCGGCCTGGTGGGATGACGAAATGCTGGGAATTGAAATTCTGGAACGATCGCAAGAGTTTATCAAAGACAGCCAGACTGAGCCTTTCTTTCTGTTTATGCCATTGCATCAAAACCATACACCGAGGGTCCCACATCCCCGGTTTGTTGGAAAAAGTGGAATTGGCCTGCGCGGAGACCATGTTGTTGAAATAGATTATATTGTAGGTGAAACCATTAGAACCCTGGAGGAGCTTGGCCTTCGCGAAAACACCCTGATTATCTTCTCGAGTGATAATGGGCCGGTGGTGTGGGATAGCTATTACGACGGCGCTATCGAATCTGGTCAGGATCATATACCCAATGGCCCCTTCAGAGGAGGCAAATACCTTGTGTATGAGGGTGGCACCAGGGTTCCTACGATTGTAAACTGGCCGGCGAGAGTGAAGGCTGGAACCGTATCAGAGGTCGTATTAAGCCAGGTGGACCTGCTAACATCGCTCTCCAGACTGGTTGGTGCCGTAATACCGGAAGGTGCTGCCATTGACAGCCAGGATCATCTCGAAGCCTGGCTGGGCGAATCCGAAAACGACAGGGAATATGTCATACAACAAGGAATTAACATGTTCGCCATTCGAAAAGGAGACTGGAAACTCATTCTGGCTGGGACCACACCTGCCTGGGTAGACCACAGGCATAACAACTACCCAAACCCCCTGTCAACAACACTGCCTTCAAGCGAATTACACTCCTTATACAATCTGGCGGATGATCCCGGCGAAAACCATAACCTGGCTGACACATATCCGGAAAAAGTAAAGGAATTATTGGCATTGCTTGGGGAGAACCTGCCGGGAATCATCGGAAAATAAAATTATAGAAGGTCATTTCTTTACTAAATGGATGGTTTATAAAAGGAAAACATTGTTTTTTTAATTCAAATATTATATATTGTACCAGAAACAAGCCCCGACTTTTAAATACATTTTCTTTTAAGCACATATATTAGGAACACTATATTTATTTAATACTGATAATGATGAGGAAAATGGGCGGCTTTCCCGGGGAGATCATTATTGTGGTTCCTGGGAAAATAATTGAAGAGATCAAGAAAAATTCTTTGATCAATGGATTATACGTGACTGATATTGGATATTATCCCAATGCAAAATTTCATTATCGAGATAGAAAAGAAGGAGTCCTGGAGCATATTTTAATTTACAACCTGGAAGGAAAAGGGTATATTAAAATTGACGCAAAGGAGCATGAAATACGACCCAATCACTTTTTCGTAATCCCGGCAAATACACCTCATACATATTATGCAGATGAAGAGACTCCATGGAATATTTATTGGGTTCATTTTGCAGGTGAGAAATCTGATTTGTTCTCGAAAATCACTGGTCATATCCAGGTTATTTCACCCTCGCCCGTTTCTCGCATAAAAGAAAGAATAGATCTTTTTACTGAAATTCTTGTTAATCTTTCGATGGGATATAGCCGGGATAATCTGGAGTATGCAAACCTGTGTTTATGGTACCTGTTAGCTTCCTTTATGTATGTGAATCAATTTATGAACATTCTTCAGAGAACCAATCAGGATCTGCCTTCACAGGCCATTGGCTTTATGAGGGAGAACATCAACAGGTCCCTGAAATTGGAAGATATCGCAAACGCAACGGGATACAGCACATCTCATTTTTCCAGAATTTTCTCAGAAAAAACAGGCCACGCACCAATGGAATATTTTAATCAATTAAAGATGCAGGTAGCATGCAGATGGCTGGATACAACAAAACTCAGGATTAGCGAGATTGCATCAAACATTGGTTATTCTGATCCCTACTATTTCTCAAGAACTTTCAAAAGAATTATTCATCAATCCCCGGCTCAATATCGAAAAAGAAACAGACGATAGAATGTCAATTCGCCTGTTTTTTTGCATTCGCCTGACCAACTGCATCTTGAACTGGGATTAAGATCGCAATTTGCGACATCAAGTTTCCAAATTTGTTGTTATCAGTCACCGCCGGCATTACGCGGTGTATCACCATGGTGTCGACCTGTACGTTTTTTTCTATCTTTATATCCTGGAACTTTCGTAAATTACGGTATAACTCTGCGGTTATTCCCGTAACCTGGCAACCCCGTAACCGGGCAACCCCGTAACCCCGTAACCTGGCAACCCCATATTTTTTTTCATCTTTTTTTCATTGTTTTTCATATGCAAGTAATTTTTTGATATTTTTGACACTTGTAATAAACGCCTGTTCAAAACGCTTGTTAAGTCAGGCGGGCGATAATGGTTCTTCAACACTTACTTACCAAACACAAAACAACGTGCAAACAGAAGAGTACAGGATTAGTTTCTTTAGGCCTACTACCCAGCGTGCACTGGTTAACAGGAACCTGACCATCAAATTGTTTATACTTTGGGCCGTGGCAATCTTCGGATTCCAGGTGTTGCTCAAGGTATTTGAAAAACCCGTCCAGGAGGATGCCTTAGTGCGTTTCACGCCTGCATGGAACAATGTGCTGTCGGGTCAGGCCGGTGAGCAGGATTATCAGGCTGCGGGTCAATCTATGGTACAGGCCATGGGCAAGTCGACCCTGAGCAGCGCTCAGTTCGAAGCCTTACAGGATGGCGTTGGCTGGATGCTTTCAAATGTTTTATCTGATGGTGAACTTACTGATCTTCAACGGGAAGTACAAGCAGTCAATTCACGGCGTGAACAGATCACTACCCTCCACGACAGTGAATACGTGGCTGCAAAGCAAGTAGTGATAGCCAGGGCGGCACCTGCGCTGGGCATCGGCACAGGCACACTGCTTGCCCAACTGCTTTCTGTTGGCCTTAGCAACAACATGGCTGGCATATCAGAAGAAAACAAACAGAAAATACCGGAGATCATGCAGCTCTTCATGACACACAACCGTTCTTTTCTGACAGATACGGTGGTTCTGGGGTTTCCGTTTCATTATTTTTATACGGCAGTGCTGTTGCTGATCTTTTTTATTGTCCTATGCTGGTACTATTGTTACCGCATCGATAGGCTGCATGCCAGGCTTAATTTTTTGGAAAGAACCGATTAAAAACAATTTAGATCAGAAACGTATCATGAGATACCCATGAAAAACGATTGGACACACAGACGTATGATTATTGGCACTGGGCGCCTACCAAACATTTCTGCTTTTTGCACGAGATCCCTCACTTTCGTTCAGGACATCGCTACGCTCAGCTTTTTGACTTTCAGACTTTCAGACATTCAGACATTCAGACAAATTATAAACATATGAAAAAACTATATCTGTTTCTTCTTACCTTTTTTCCACTTACGGTACTGGCGGCAAGTGATGTTACCCAGCTTGAGGGCAGTTTTAAGGTTGGGCCAGCCATTATACTCATCTTTATATTGACTTTATTTGTTCTGGTGGGAATAATTTTCCGGGCCAAAGATACGACAGACTACTATGCTGCCGGGCGCAGCATCTCACGGGTTGGTTCAGGGATGGCTATCGCCTCCAACTGGATGAGTGCCGCCTCCTTTCTCGGCATGGCTGCTCTGATGTATGGTTCAGGATACCATGGACTGTCATATGTGGTTGGATGGACAGGTGGGTATGTGTTGTTACTTATCCTGATGGCCGGACAGATACGCAGGTACGGTAAATATACGGCTGCCGACTTCATTGGCGACAGGTATTATTCGCAGTCGTTGCGTGCCATTGGCGCAGTTATTGCCATCATTATATCTATTGCTTATGCTGTGGGGCAGTTTGGTGGTATTGGACTGATGTTCAAATGGATTCTGGGTATAAACTACCCGATGGCTGTGATCATCGGTGGCTCTGTGGTGCTGGCTTATACCCTGATCTCTGGTATGCTGGGGGTGACAAAGAACATGCAGATACAATATGTAATTATCATCAGTTCCTTTATGATCCCCATGTTTATTCTGACAGCCAAATTTGACTATTTCTGGCTGCTCCCGCAGATCGGTTACGGCGCTGCCGTTCAGGATGTGGTTGACGGGGTGATGATATCGGAGAAGTCAGGACTGTTTAATTCGTTGGGGCATCATTTTGCCATAGTTCCCAGCCCTGAATACGCCATGCCCTGGGCCCCATCAACTGGTCAGACCATGTTTCACTGGGTTGCCATTGCCTTTTCTCTCATGATTGGTACTGCAGGATTGCCGCATGTGATCCAGCGCTTTTACGTGGTGCCAAAAGCCAGCGATGCCCGGTGGTCGGTCGTATGGGGATTGTTCTTTATTTGTCTGCTTTACTGGAGCGCACCGGTGTACTCTGTGTTTGGCATCATTCTTTCTTCAAATCCTGAGGTGGGGCAACTTGCCAAGGATGCCATCGTGGTATATACCGCGCAGCTTGGTGATGTAAACCCTTTGATTGTCGGGTTGCTGGCCGCCGGCGGAGTCTCTGCAGCCTTTTCCACCACATCGGGCTTGCTGGTGGCCGGGGCTTCGGCTTTTGCACACGACCTGTATGTGAAAGTGATCAACCCGGAAGCAAAGCCAAAGACGCAGATCAACATCGCCAGGCTGAGTACCATTTTGATGGCCGTTATCATCGCGGCGATTGCGATGCTCGACCTGGCTTTGATCGCCCAGCTGGTTGCCATTGCATTCTCCATGGCAGGATGTACCATCTTTCCACTCTTTTTGCTGGGGATATGGTGGAGTGGCTCCAACCGTGCCGGTGCCAAAGCCGGACTAATTGCCGGAAGCCTCGTAACCCTCATTTCTCTGACGTACCTCATTGCTGCCAGGTACGAATGGGTGTTGCCCTATAACGACTTTATTACCTTTTATCTCGGTGCCTGGTACTTCGCATGGATCGGTGCCCCGCTGGCTATCATTACCAATATCGTCGTTTCCAAACTGACCAAAGAAACGCCAATAGAGATCAGAAAGTTCTTAATTGAAAAAGTGCACTCATAGTTTTGAGTTTTATACCGAAACATAAAGGAACAAGGGTGATCATTCTGGTAATGGTGATCCTTGCCTTGATTGGTATTGCCATTGCCTGGGTTTATTACTCCGGCATAAACAGATCGGCCGATCCTCGCGTAAGGGATGCAAGGACGATGTATGCCAGGTATAATATCTACGCTGCTTCCAATGAGCAGGAAAAAATACTGTCCCTTCTCGACAGTATATATGGTGTTTTTAAGTCAGTAAAGCATTATGAGAACTCCTATGAGATCGGGGTGGTGCTTAATAACCGTGCATCCATATACCTGACAAGAGCCATATCCGACACACTGGTTAACGAGGTAAAAATGCAATACCTGGCCATGGCCGAACACGAACTACTTAGGAGTATTGAATATTACCAGAATTGGATCATTGCATTTGGTGGGCTCAACGAATCCGGGATTCAGGATACAGTTTATAAAGACTTCATGTCTGATCCTGTCATATTCACCGATA
>SKYG01000350.1 GCA_007128045.1 Bacteroidales bacterium
AGGTAAAGGGTTATTGTATAGGACCGTGATTAATCATGTTTTTCCATATTTTACCTTAGATTACCTAACCTTGTATAAGTTTAAATTAACGTTAGACCGTAAGACTTTCTGACTGTTCGACTTTAGACCTTCCGACATTCCGACCTTCCGACCTTTCGACATTCCGACCTTCATACAAAGATAAAGATTATTTTATATGTCGGGGTTCCACCCTTTTGTATCTGAGGCGCAGGCTGTATTCTTCCTGGTGTTTCTCCAGGATTATTTCATGGCCGATCTCTGCGGGATGGTCGTCTGAATCATCGACATATCCCTGCTTTTCAACCTCCACTTCCTCATAGATAACCTCCGGGCCAAAAGGTGAAAGCTCTACGGTAAAATAAGCATCCGGACCATCTTTAGGTTCAATCCAGACGAACTCTGCACGCTTTCCATCATTTTCCCAGACCTCGTATTCAAGCTCCCAGGCATATGTTCGCCGGTTGTGTTTTCCCTCATAATATACTGAGTAGATACCAGGATCGACCCTGTAAAACCAGTTCCAGAAAAATACTGCAGGAATATAATCATTGACTATCTCAATGTAGTCAGGTTCGGCATCCACCCACGTGAATGCAACAAAGGCGTAGCCGGGCTGACCATATTCCCCTTTTTCGCAGGATGTAAAGGATAAAGACAAAGTAATAACAATGGCTACTAAAATAACAGAACGACAGAATACTATTCTATTTCGCTTGAGGAATGTCTTGATGTGTAGCTGATTTTTCATGGTTGATCATTTTTGTTCTCAATCTAATTTGGCAATTTGCATGCCAAATCCATAACAGATGTTAATTTTTTTTACAAAAATAATTGGTTAAACATTTTATGGACAGTCATTGATGCGTAAGGCATGCGCAAGGTGTGTTCGCCTATAATATATCCATATTTCAAAACATCAGCATATCAATACCGAACTGTATATATGTTAAAATTACGAATTTGATTAAACCATTTCTCTGACAAACCATCATACAAATAAGTATCTGAACACTAACCAATAAACTCAATTACCATGAAAAAAACTTTAATGTTAGCACAAATGTTGATTCTGGCTTTGTGTATACAATTGGTAGCCATGGGCAATGAACCTGTCGAAAAACCAAGAATCATTGCCATTCCTGCTACTGGCAACTCCTTAGATGCGATGATGGACCAGAGTTTCTCCCGGAGTGCCTGGTTCTGTCTTTACAACACCTCTACAGAGGGATATTACTTCATTGAAAATGAACAGCAAGATACTGAAGGAGGTGCGAGCCGTCAGGTCGTGCAGTTTCTGAGCGAGAAAGGGGTCAAAGAAATCTATACAACGAAAGTCGGCCCCAATGCACAGAGAAACCTGGACAGGTATAAGATCAAAATGCATTTGGTTACTGATGAAATAACCGTAGGCGAGTTGATAAAAAGCATCCGGGAATGACCGTTTTTCACAAAAAACGAGGCGTTGGTTTTGAATAACAAATCAACGCCTCTTTAATTGTCAATCATAATTACCGCACCCTGAAATTCCTTAGATTGTATGTAAACGACAGCATAAAAAACCTGGTAAGCTGATTGGTCATCAGATCTTCGATATAAGCATCTGAAACATTTCTGATGATATTTTTATTCTGATCCAGGAGGTCGAAAACGCTTAGCGTGATCTCACCCAGGTTATTGTTAAAGAGTTTTCTTCCGATATTCATGTTCCATAGCATGTAATCCTGATTAAAATCTTCTCCCAGTCCGCGGTACATCAAATGGCTGACGTCACTCCTAAAGACCCAGTTGTCAAAAAAGATAAAACTGAACTGGGCACCGCTGACCTGCGAAAAATAATTATTATCCAAATGCTGTTGCAATGAATTCTCCACGATGTTGTAATTGGCATTGTAGGATAGTGAAAAGTCTACATGGGGACTGATATTACTTGCCAGGTTCAAGCCCCCTGTACTGGTGAAGGTATTAGCGATGTTTTTTTGTCCGTTGACCAGGCTAGGGGTACGTACCCAGGCTTGTCCCCCGATCAGGTTCAGGTTGCTTTTTATAAAACGCAATGGGAATCCATAGTTCACTTGTGTACGGATGTTTGCGAAACCTGTCAGGTTGACCGGCTGAGAAAATTGTGATCCTTTTTTTAGTAGGATGCCATTGCCAAGCAATGTGTCTTTTCGGGCGATAATGGTTGAATTCCCGATATAATCAGTTGATATGTTACCAAATAGAAAGGCCAGAAAGTTGGTTGATTTTTCTGTGTTGGTGGCATTGTAGCGCGACATAAAAAAATGGCTGTAGCTATGATCCAGTGCCGGATTCCCAGAGGATAGCAAAATTGGATTGGTGTTGTTAATTACATCCTGCAGTTGATTTACAGAAGGCGGATTGGTGCTGGTACGGTAGCTGAATCGCAGGCTTTTGCCTGATTCAATATTATAGGTCAGCATGGCACTTGGAAGTATATTGTTAAAGCTTCGTTCCATTGTATAGTCTCTGGGAAACTCATGTTCTGACGTTAGCACGGCATTTTGATAGCCCAGTTCCAGCGTCAGGTTTACCTGGTCGATCTGCAACCGGTATCCAACGGAACCTCTTTGTGTCAGGTAGTTGCTTCTTAACCGGTTCGACAGTTCAGCCTCGAAATCGGTATAGGTCTCTTCTTCAGGATTCCAGCTGTTAGTATGCTTTTCTGTCTCGTTGCCAGCGCGTGATATATTATAGCTCAACTGGAGCAACCCGCTTGCACCCAGAGGTTCGGTATAGGTTAGATTGGTAGAAAAGGTGTTGTTTATTGTCTCTGAATCTGATTGCTGATTCAGATAATCACTCAGGACCTCCTCTCCATAAACAGGATCTCCAATGCCGGCAAAGTAATCACTCAGGGCATCCAGGTAATAAAGGTTTTGGTTGTTGTTGAAATTGGCATTCAGGTTGGTCGACAATGTCCGGCCTGTCTCATCAAACTTAAAACGGTAGGTAAAAGAGCCACCATAGCTATACCCGCTAAGGTCCGAATCGAAGGCTGTATTTGACATACTCAGCAAGTTATTATCCGAAAGAAGGTTCTGCGTTCTGACATAGCTGTCGGCATGGTTGCTTTGGGTCGTAATCCTGGGTGCAAAGATCAGGGAGTTCTTGTCGTTGATATCGTAAGTCAGACGTAGGTTAACCCTGTGGTTGCTGTTTTTTGCTGCTGATTCACTGTCTTCCAGATAGTATTGACTATCTGTCTCATCTAAAAAGTATTCTCTGTCAGTAAATTGATCGGTGAAGTTATCAGACAGGTTAAAGAAGTAACTGCTGGAAAATTTCAGCTTATCGTCGAGCCATGCATCGCTATAGTTAAGTCCGAGGGCGTGTGTGGTATTATCGCCATACTGAGAAGCAATGCGAAAGTCAGAAACATGTCCGGCTGAGCTACTTCCTTGTGCAGCACGCCCCATACCCCGTCCGGCACCACCGCCGGTACCTCCCCGTATTGCCCCACCTGCCAGGCTGATGATGTCTTCACGTGAGAAATTTTGTTCGTTCACATTGTTACTCATGCCAATAATGGAAATGCGTGTGTTGTCCATGAAGATATTTGTCGAAGCGCCAGCCTGGTAGCGGTCGTCACCCCCATAGCCGGTATAAAGCCGTCCAAACTGGCCACTTTGCATATCCAGCCGGGTAACAATATTGATGGTCTTGCTTCGCTGTCCGTCGTCAAAGCCAGTAAGCTCGGCCTGGTCGCTCATCCGGTCGTATACCTCTACCCTTTCAATGACTTCTGCCGGAAGGTTTCTCAGTGCGATGGAAGGGTCTTCACCGAAGAACTCCCTGCCATCCACCAATACCCGTCTCACGCTTTCTCCCTGAGCTGTTACAGCGCCATTATCGACAGTAATACCGGGCATTCTCCGGATAAGGTCTTCGGCACTGGCGTCGGGATTTACCTGAAATGCACGGGCATCATAGTCGAGCGTGTCTCCCCTCAGAATGGCTGAAGGCCTCAGGGCTGATACCTCAACTTCATCAAGCAAAGCCCCTCTGATAAGCTTCAATGTTCCCAAATCGTTATGAGCCGAAGTGAGGCGAACCGCATCATCATCATCCAGTACCAGTGTGTGATATCCTACATAACTAGCCTTTACCCTATACCTGCCACCAGGCAGTCTCAGGGAAAAGACCCCTTCAGCGTCAGCAGATGAAAAATACACCATGGAAGTATCTCTCAACAATGTAAAAGACACGTGTGTACCAGCCAGAGGAATTAGTTCTTCAGCATCCTGTATTCGACCCGTCACAGAGACTTCTGTTCGCATGCCAGCCTGCCCCCCTTGCTGCCGCCCGCCTCCCTGTTGAGCTGCCGACATCCAGGGAATACCGGCCAATAAAAGTAATAGTGCACCAAATTTTGCCATATCATCTAGTCATTTATCTTTGGTTTATACAATCATGGTTTAACATATTAGATAAAATTTCGTTGGATGGTTTAATCTGTTACCCACATTTAACATATTTTTTCTGTGCATCAGAACTGGTTATTCTGCCCATCAAATCAATTAATCACGTTTCCTGACTGTTCAACATGACAGGCCAAGTCCTGCCCTTACAAAACCAAATCAACGTGGGTTCCTGAACGTAGTCAAAGGACAACTCTTCAACTCCTCAACTCTTCAACTCCTCAACT
>SKYG01000297.1 GCA_007128045.1 Bacteroidales bacterium
CGCTGCTGTCCATACGGACTTTCATAGGTTTGGTTGATGCCAATAATATGTTGCCTGAAAGGGGTAAAATATTTCTCAAGGTCTTTCATGGGTTTAAAATTTGTCTAAAAGTCTGAAGGTCTGAAGGTCTGAATGTCGAAGGTCAAAAGTCGAAAGTCAAAAAAGTCAAATAGGCGCCCAGTGCCCATAATCATGTCCATGTGTGTCAAAGCGATGTTCATGGCAAAAGCATGTTTGAACATCATCCTATGTGTGAGCGAAGTGCATATGCTAATTTCCTATTCAGAATTATTTACAAAAGTGCAAAAAAAAACGGTTTTCTTGCTGATTCTCCATACCTTTAGAAACACTTTAAAGGTAAACAAATATCTTTTGCAGTTGTTTAAGGTTTTGATGAGGTAATTATCATTATTGGAATAGTTTTTGTTGATTTAAAATGATCAAGATGCACGTGTAGGGGCGAAATATCTTTCGCCCACGGAAAAAAGGGATACACTTAGAGGCGAAAGGGCTTTCACCCATAGACCAGAGATGTACATGTATACAAAGTTGATGTTATATAAGAGTTAGTTTTTAAATAATAATTATTGTGGAGAAGAAACATCGATATCTGAAGTCCATAGGGGCGGCAGCGGTATTTGTAATAATGCTATTGCTCCCTTTTACGGAGCTGGGTGCACAGTATTTTGGCAGAAATAAACCCAGTTACACGAGGTTTGAGTTTCAGGTATATCAATCCCCGAATTTTGAGATATATCACTATTTTGAGGATGAAGAGATTATTCACTGGGTAGCTGAGACATTTGAAAAATGGTATGTTCGCCATCAGGCGTTATTCCTGGATACTTTTGAGGTACAGAATCCTATTATTATTTATGCAAATCACCCAGATTTTCAGCAGACAACTGCCATAAGTGGCCAGATAGGCATTGGTACTCAGGGTGTAACGGAAGCTCTTAGAAACAGGGTGGTGTTACCAATCCTTGAAACCAACGCCCAGACTGATCACGTAATTGGCCATGAGTTGGTGCACGTGTTTCATTTCAGGGCCTTGTTTAACCACGACTCATTGTCGTTAAATTCATTGCGCAATCTGCCCCTATGGCTGGTAGAGGGTATGGCAGAATATTTTTCCATTGGAAGTGTTGATGCCCATACCGCTATGATTATGCGCGATGCCGTACATCAGGATAAATTTCCCACATTAAAGGAAATGGATCGTGATTACAGTTTTAATCCTTACCGTTACGGACATGCCTTTGTGTCTTTTTTCGGACGTACCTGGGGAGATTCCCTGATTGTCCCTCTTTATAAGGAAACCGCCAAGTTTGCCTACGAACGTGCCCTTGAAAGGGTTATCGGACTTTCGGCATCAACGGTATCTGATGTGTGGAGAAACACGTACTTTTCTCATTATGAACCATTGCTGGCAGACACCACCCGTCATGTAGCTGTTGGGAATAAGCTTATTTCGGAAGACAACGCAGGCAATATCAACATCAGTCCGTCACTGAGTCCGGATGGCAGACATGTGGCTTTTTTCTCGGAGCGTGACCTTTTATCCATTGAATTATTTCTTGCCGACGCCCACACGGGAGATATCATCAGAAAGCTCTCGAGCAGTACACGCAATATGGATATTGACGGGTTTAACTTCTTTGAGTCAGTGGGTTCATGGTCTCCTGACGGTAAGCGTTTTGTGCATACTGCTGTAAAAAAGGGGATGAATCAACTGGTTATCGTTGATGTTGACAGGCCTCGCCGCACCCGGGAGATTGCCGTGAAAGGGGTTCCCTCTCTGAATAACCCTTCATGGTCGCCCGATGGCAGGCACCTGGTCTTCTCAGGCCTGGTCGAGGGCAGACCGAATCTGTTCAAGCTGGAGATATCGTCTGGGCAGGTTACTCAACTTACCAACGACAGGTTTTCATACATTCATCCATCATGGTCACCTGATGGCAGATACCTTGCCTTTGCCACCGACAGGCCACAAACGACGCAAAAGGATAAGGTAGTAAATTTTCGTTTCAACCTTGGAGTGATGGACCTGGAGGCTGAAGGAAGGCCAATTGCCGTTTACGACATCTTTCCGGAAGCAGATAATCTGAATCCTGTATACTCACATCAGCAGGATGGATTGTATTTCCTTTCGAACCGGGATGGTTACCGTAACATGTATTTTCTGGAACTTGATTCACAGAAGGTGTTTCAGCTGACAGACTTTTACACAGGCATCAGTGGCATCACACATTTGTCGCCGGCCATCAGCGTGGCACGCGAAACAGGGGATGTCGTATATAGCCATTATCAGAAAGGAAATTATACCATATACCGGGCTGATCCATCCGAATTTGAACGCGTCGAGGCAGATCCCATGCATACCGACTTCACAGCAGCCACCTTGCCACCGCTAAGACGCCGTACCACCCCGGTGGTAGATAACAAGCTTGACCATGAACCGGCAGTCTCCATCTTTCCTGTCGACTCCTTCAATGAGATACCTTTTACATCCAGGTTTGGCCTTACATATATCGGCAATTCAGGTGTTGGAGTGGCTACAAGCCGGTTTGGAACAGGTGTGGCCGGCGGTGTCAGTATGCTGTTTACCGACATTACCGGCGACAACCAGTTGTTTTCTGCTTTGGCGGTCAATGGCGAGATATACGACTTTGGCGGGCAGGTAGGCTATCTGAATCAGAAAAACAGGTTTGCCTGGGGAGGCATGATATCTCATATTCCGTACCCTTTCTCTTACCTTCGCTATGGTGATCCCGGAGAGTATGATTTGAACCTGCAGTTGATCATTCAACGTACCTTCGAAGATCAGATCAGCGCCTTTGCCTATTACCCCTTTTCTACCACCCGCCGCTTTGAAGTTGGTGCCAGCCTTGCCTGGTATTACTTTCGCATCGATGCCATCAACAACTATTATTGGCAGGGATTTCAGGTTGGCCAGTCTATCGATCGCAACCTGGACTCACCCGATGGGTTTGCCTTGCAGCGTATCAATATGGCCTATGTGGGTGATAACTCCTTCTTTGGGATGGCTTCACCAATCACCGGACAGCGATACCGCTTTGGCGTGGAGAAGTATTTTGGGCAGGTAGACATGTACAGCGTTACGGCTGATTACCGCAAATATTTCAACTTCAGACCATTTACCCTGGCATTTCGCGGCATTCATTACGGGCGGTATGGAGAGCGTGCCCAGAATCAACTGTTTTATCCGCTATTTCTCGGATATCCCGGATGGATCAGGGGCTTTGATTACGGGTCTTTGAACAAGTTGGACGATGCCCTGGATGAGAAGTTTACCTTCGATCAGTTGCAAGGCAGCCGTGCTCTGCTTGGCGGCGTTGAGCTGCGTATACCTTTTACGGGACCCGACAGGCTTGCCCTGATAGGTAGTGGCTTTTTGTTTACGGAGCTGGCGTTATTTTTTGATGCCGGGGTGGCCTGGAATGAAGGGATGCGTATCACCCTGAACCCCGACAGGGCCTTTGACCGGGAAGAGATTATGGTGGACGGTCAGGCCAGCTACAGGTATCCCAACCGCTTTCCTGTGTTCAGTATGGGGCCTTCATTGCGTGTCAACCTGTTCGGTGCGATGATCCTCGAACCTTATTACGCCTTCCCGATCCATACAAAAGGTATTGGCAAAGGCGTGTTCGGCCTGAATTTCACACCGGGTTGGTAACCTCAACAACTCAACAACTCAACAACTCAACTCCCTTTATTGTTTCCCATGCATCAGCTTGCGGATCAATGGGTTTTAACACGAGAGATGTATGAAAAAATATGTTTCAGAATTTAACCCTGATCTGTGCTTTTAATTCAGTACGTTTATTGCCTTCGATCAGGTCGAGGCCGCTGCCGATCTGTTGCCTGTTTGTATAAAATGTCTGGGCCAATCTGGCATACAGGTCGATATGTCTGCCCAGCCGGTAACGTGCCAGTAGGTATATGCGAGAACCTTTGTCGGAATAGAAGGGAAATGAAAAGGCATAAAGCACGTCGTTTTCATAGGCATAGATCCTGGAGTCAAAGCCATCAGTGTCGAACAGGGCATAGCGCATAGTGAGTGCCCAAGGACTTCGGAAGTTGCGGTATATGATATCCTGGTAGATAACATAGCCTTTTTCTTTGCGCTCTCCAAACTGAAAATTAATATATTCAACCCTGTTTCTGAGTGAAAATGAAGGTGAAATGGTATAGCTGAAATGGAACCTGTAGTTTTCTCTTTTCACATCGTCGAGGTGGCGGATCATACCAGGCTGTTGGGTATTAAGGGGTTTGTTTTTTACCCTGTACCGTGCATACATCTCCACGCTTCTGCTTGGTCTGTAGTTTATCTGGGTGAGGTAGTCGTAACCTCGGGATGGCATATAGGTTCTGAATTTCATCCACGGGAAACTGAAGTGGTCGGCATATGCTGAGATGCGCCACTCTCTTGAAAGCTGGGCCTGAAGCCCTACATACAGTCCGTTTTCATTGACTACCCTGGTGTTCTCTCCAAATGCAACAGCGTATACCGACTGGTAGTCTTTACTGAACTTTCTGTGAACTACTGAGAGTGATAGCCGCGGGTCGAGACTCATCATTACCCCGTTGAGAAAAGCATAGCCTCCGTTTTCACTAATAGCGCCTTCTCCAAAAAAGTTAAAGTTCCTGAG
>SKYG01000023.1 GCA_007128045.1 Bacteroidales bacterium
GACCCATTGATAGGACTTGAGCGAGTGATTACCCGCCTTTTGGAAGGAGAGTCAAGCACCATTACGAAGTCTTACATTATTACCCGGGAAGACCTTGACAGGGGCAGCTTATTGAATGTGGTCATGGTCACAGGCATCGATGCTGATGGTGAACAGGTGACGGCACAGGACGAGGCCCTGATTACTGCAGATCCGAACCCGGAGCTTACCGTGACCAAGTCAGCATTGCCTGAGCAGGTATATGCTGGCAATCAGGTTACCTACACCATTGTGGTGAGCAACAATGAGGTGTCTGCTGCAGACAATGTGGTGGTAACGGATATCCTTCCTGTTGGGACCACGTTTGTCAGCGCGAGTGATGGGGGTACATACAACCAGCCTACAAACACAGTTACCTGGAATATGGGAAACCTTCCAACAAACCAGTCTGTAACGCTATCTTTGGTCGTGGGGGTAAACAGCGATGTTGCCGGAGGAACAGTCATTCCAAACATTGCCACTGCAGACAGCGATACCAGCGAGTCTCCCGTTGACAGCAATCCCGCACTGGTTACAGTAATTGAACAAGCCGATCTGGCCATCGTAAAAACCGCCAGTGTTGACCAGGCATATGAAGGTGCTGATGTTACCTACACACTAGCTGTTACCAATCATGGGCCGTCGAAGGCACATAACGTGCTGGTTAATGACGATCTGCCCACACAGGTGATATTCGTCAGTGCCAGCCATGGTGGGGTATACAATCAGCAGACCCATAGCGTGCAATGGCAAATAGATGAACTGGCAGACGGGGCATCCCTTATGCGCACAATCGTAGTAAGGATCAGCACCAATGTGCCGGCCACTACTGTCATCACAAACCATTCTTCTGTGGCCAGCGACACCTATGACAACGACCTTTCCAACAATCAGGACAGTCACCAGCTCATTTCTTTAGGGCCACAGGCTGACGTTGCCGTTGTAAAACGTGTTGAACAGCTTCCTGTTTATGCCGGTGAGAACTTCTCATACCTGGTGGATGTTACCAATCATGGACCAAGTGATGCTGTAGGTGTCACCGTCACGGACAAGTTACCTCAGGGAACGACTTATGTTAGTTCTGACAGAAATGGGGCCTTTAACCTGGCCGGTCATACTGTTATCTGGGAAATAGCATTCCTGGGGATAGGTCAGACTGAGACATTCATGGTAACACTGCGGGTACCCAGTGAAGTCAGCGGGGGCACCGTTCTTTCCAACGAGGTGACTGCTTTCGGTGAAACCTTTGACCCCGACCTTACCAACAACACCTTCATCCTTAACACGCCCGTTACCACACCCGAGTTATTTATCCCCGATGTGTTCACCCCAAATGCAGACGGCATCAATGACACCTGGGTGATTCGTGGTCTGGACAGGTATCCCAACAATAAGGTGGTGATTCTTAACCGATGGGGTAACAGGGTCTTTGAAGCAGCTCCGTACAACAACGACTGGGATGGCACCAATCAGTTCTCTCCCACTGTTGGCGGGTTTGAATTACCCAGTGGCACCTACTTCTACGTGCTTGATACAGGAGATACGGACAAAGGAACACTGAGAGGTACTATATTCTTGTCTCGCTAATCGAAAAAAATACATACCATGAACTATCGACCAAAAGCAATTATCCTGGGTGTGATCTTTTCCGCCAGTGCTCTGTTGGGCCAGGCTCAGCAGGAGTCCATGTACACCCATTACATGTTTAACACGCTCTCTGTGAACCCGGCATATGCCGGGAGCCGTGATGCCTTCACCATCACCGCGCTACATCGCTCGCAGTGGGCCGGGTTCTTCGAAAATCACCCCATTACCCAGACATTGACCATGCATTCGCCCACAAGAAATGAGAATATCGGGCTTGGCCTTTCAGTATACAATGATAGACTTGGTCCGGAAAAGACGTCGGCCATCTATGCCGACTTTGCCTATAGGATAAGGCTGTCGGAGGCCAGCAAGCTGTCTTTCGGACTAAAGGCTGGGGTTAGCATGCACTCCATTGACTACCTGAGCCTATCGCCTGATATGCCTGATGATCCAAACCTGAGAAACAATGAACAAAGCATGTGGCTGCCAAACTTTGGATTTGGCTTGTATTATTCCAGAGAACGATTCTATACAGGCATCTCTATCCCACGAATAATGGAAGAAAACTATTTTGACAACTCTACCATCGGGGGTGCAAAATTTGCCATGCAACGCAACTTCTACTTTATTGCCGGAACATTGATTCACTTGAGCAGTGATGTGGACCTCAGACCTACATCCCTGGTGAAGATTACCAAAGGAGCCCCCATTGAACTCGATGTGAGTGCCAGCTTTATCTTCTATGAACGCTTTATTCTCGGAGCTATGTTTAGATCAAGAGACGCCCTGGGGGCACTGGCAGGCTTCAAGATATCTGATCAGTGGACCCTTGGATACTCCTTTGACTGGTCCGTTCTGAATAAAGTTCCCAATAATAACTTCGGAAGTCATGAAATTGTGCTTAGGTACGACTTTATCTTTCTGGACAGCCATAGAGTAAAAACGCCTAGATATTTTTAACCAAAAAAAACACCAAAAAAATCGTATGTTTGCGGGGATTAACAATTAATTTCCTCAAAGCGATTGATCTATGGGTTCAAAAACATTTATGGCATTTGACTTCGGGGCAGAAAGTGCCCGCGGCGTTGTTGGTTTATTAAAGGATAAGGTGCTTGAATTACAGGAGATTCACCGGTTCCCTACCCGGATGATATCCATGAACAACCATTATTACTGGAATGTATACCGCTTTTATGAAGAAATAGTACATGCTTTGACCCTGGCAGTAAACGAACACAATCTGTATCCTGAGTCCATTGCAGTAGACTCGTGGGGGGTTGACCATGGCTTTCTGGCTGCTGATGATACCCTGGTGCGCATACCATACGCCTATCGTGACCCTCAAACTGTTGATGGGATGAAAGATTTTCATACCCAAGTTATGGCTCCGGAAGAAATCTACGCCCTGACAGGGATATCCATGCAGGCATTTAACAGCCTCTATCATCTGCATGCACTGAATCGCAATAATGATCTGGCAAAACAATACGGGCGAAGACTATTGTTTATGCCCGATTTAATAAACTTTTTTTTGTGTGGAGAAAAGAAAACGGAATTTACATTTGCCACCACATCCCAGCTATATAATCCGAACTTGTCTGACTGGGATGAGGATTTGCTGGCATCGGTCGGACTGGACAGATCAACGATGAACGACATCATACAGCCAGGAGAAACTATTGGCACACTGCATGAGTGGATCAGCAAACAAACCGGGTTGCATCACACAAAGGTTGTTTCTGTTGGTTCTCACGACACAGCTTCGGCCATTCTGGCTGTTCCGGTGCAAAGCGATGATTGGGCTTACATCAGCTCCGGCACCTGGTCGCTGATGGGGATTGAGACCACATCACCCATTATTACCGAAAAGTCGTTTCAATACAACTTTTCCAATGAGGGAGGTGTTGGCGGAACCTATCGCATATTAAAAAACATTATGGGTTTGTGGCTGTTGCAACAATGTCAGCGTTCCTGGGCCATTGCCGGTGAGAACTATACATATCCCGAGTTGGTAGAGATGGCTGTTGCTTCCAGTCCCTTTACGGTATTTATTGACCCGGATTATCCTGAGTTTTATAATCCTGAGGATATGCCATCAGCAATCGACGATTTCTGCAGGAAAACAGGTCAACCAACCCCTCATTCAAAAGGTGAATATGTCAGATGCATTTTGGAAAGCCTGGCACTGAAATACCGGATGGTTCTTGGTCAAATACAGGAAGTCTCCGGAAAAAATCCGGACACAATACATATCATTGGTGGGGGGACAAAAAACGAGCTTCTCTGCCAGTTCACAGCAGATGCCACCGGCAAGCATGTAGTCACGGGGCCGGCAGAAGGCACCGCAGTGGGTAACATCCTGATGCAAGCCAAGGCATGTGGTTATCTGAACTCAATCAGCGACATCCGCGAAGTTGTTGTAAACACCTTCGAAGTATCGAGATACTATCCCAAAAACACGGATGACTGGCAAATGGCGTTTGAGCGGTTTAGAGGGATTGTTTCCGGTCGAGCGTTTTGAGGTTCTTTGTTAGCGTATCAAAGTCGCCTTCCAATTGAACTTGTGCAATTTTTACACAGGTTGCCACCTTGCTTAATTTACCCTCAGTATAAATATTAGCCAGGTGTTTGGTGACCACACTTCTATCAACACCAAACAATTCGGCAATTTTTTGCTGGGTTAGCCAAATGGTTTCATTTTGCAAATAGATTTCCACCTTCACCTAACCACCTCATAACATACCAGCATCGCATCGCTTCTGGCATATATCCGCCTGCCTGCAAATGCCGGATGCGCCCAGTTTACCCCATCCCTCGGGTTCGGAGACACATTAAAGGGCTTGACCAGCTCCACCCTGCCCAGATATTTAAAGCCATCCGGAGAAAGTTCAGCTAAGATCAGCTCCCCCAGCTCGTTGAAGGCCCAGGTCTTGTCGCTTTGTGTTACCAGATGGGCATTGGCCCATCGCCCGTGTGGGACGAGGGTGGTGTCTGCCCAAATGCGATCGCCGGTAAGCAGCTCAAGACAACGTAACTCCCCGTAGCTATCTATGCCATACACATAA
>SKYG01000193.1 GCA_007128045.1 Bacteroidales bacterium
TGAACCATTAACTGGCAGAAAATTCGAATTCTTCATGCATCCGTTGTCATTCGCGGAAATGGTCGCACACCATGGGTTCCTGACAGAGATGCGCTCGATTGAGCACCGGATGGTGTATGGTTATTATCCTGATATCGTTAGCCATCAGGGAAAAGAATTGAGACTTATAAAGAGTTTGGTTTCAAGCTATCTATACAAAGACCTGTTGATGATTGAACAAATCAAAAAGCCGGTACTTCTCGAAAAAATATTGAAAGCCCTGGCTATGCAGTTGGGAAATGAAGTTTCTTATCATGAACTGGCCCAGTTACTGGGTTCTGACAAAGGAACCATTGAAAAATATATCGATCTGCTTGAAAAGGTCTACGTGATATTTCGGTTAAATGGGTTTAACCGCAACGTCAGAAATGAAATAAAGAAAGGGAAGAAGGTGTACTTTTACGATACGGGTGTGCGTAATGCCATTCTTGGTAATTTCTCACCATTGATAAATCGTACAGATGTTGGCGTTTTGTGGGAAAATTTTCTTGTTAGCGAACGGCGTAAATACTTGTCGAACAATGAGGTTGATTGCCAGTCCTATTTCTGGAGAACGACCCAGCAACAGGAAATTGACTACCTGGAGGAGTACCATGACCGGTTTCTGACTTTCGAATTCAAATGGAACCCGCGCTCCAGGGCCTCGCTGTCCAAAACATTTGCTAATGCATACCCCAATCACGAGTTCCGGATCATCACACCGGAAAATGTGCATGAATTTATCCTGGATTAATTATGTAGAGACGCTCGGCCATGTAGAGACGCTCGGCCATGTAAAGACGCACGGCCGTGCATCTCCACAGGTAGTGACCCCATTTGCCGGTGTATCGGTTCATCGTTCCCTGAACCTTGCATTTATACGAACAAAAACATCAATAAAAATTATATACTGAATAAAAAACACTTAATTTGTTCAGTATAATATATTAAATGATCAAAAACATTATCATTCAACAACGCGAAGAGCGGGATTTCCTGCTGAGCCTGCCTTATATTCAACGTTTTCAGGAAAAAGGGCTGGCTAGCTACCTGCAATCATCGCTGATAAAGCTGATTACCGGACCACGTCGTGCCGGCAAATCAGTCATGGCATTGCAAATGTTGAAAGAGTATCACTTTGCCTATTTGAATTTCGATGATGAACTTCTGTTAAAGCACTTTTCAAAGCTATCTGTCGACATTGTTTGATGCAGTGTTGCTGAAAGATGTGGTGAATCGCTCCAAAGTCAGACAAACAAGGCAGTTATATGATCTTGCCAGCTACCTGCTGGCCAATTATACAAACCCTTATACGTACAATCAGTTGGCATCCGAGCTTCAATTCAACAGTGTAGCAACTATGAAGAAGTTTGTTGGTTACCCTGAAGAGCCTTACCTTTTCCTCAACCTGACGAGATGCCATCACAAAATCAAGCAGCAACAGAAGTCGCCCATAAAATGTTACATCATAGATAGTGGCTTTGTCATGGCCCGTTCTTTCGAACTTTCGCCAAACCATGGCCGGCTGCTCGAAAATGCCGTCTTTGTTGAGTTGATGAGCCGCCATTATCAGCCCGGCCAGACCTTGTTTTATTACCGTACCAGAAATAACCGGGAAGTGGATTTTCTTCTTCGCGAGGGCTATTTGGTATCGCAATTGATACAAGTGAGTTACGATATTTCAGGCAGTAAAACCCTGAAGCGTGAGATACAGGCATTGGCGGAAGCTGCCGGAGAACTATCTTGCAGCGAGCTATTGTTGATCAACTGGGACAGGGATGAGGTTATTGAACAAGGCCAGTATTCCATTAAAATAGTGCCAGCCTATCAATGGTTTAACGATTTTTACCGTAGCGACCCGCATATAAACCAATAATTTCGGATTTGAAACATACCGCCGTCGGTGAAAACCACATAATAAACATTATTATGTAAACAAAAATGTTTATATTTGTTATATGAACGATTATATCAATTTGGTTAAAGGAATTCATCCGGGTTTTATTCTCGAACGTCAACTGCGGAAACGCAAACTGCCAAAGGGGAAATTCGCCCTGTCTATCAATGAATATCCACAAACCATCGTGGCTATCACCAAAGGCCGGCGAAAAATGAATACCGCGCTGGCACTGAAAATTGAACAAGCTCTGGGTCTTGAGGATGGATTTTTCATGATACTTCAGGTCTTTCATGATATCAATGTGGAGAAAGAGAAGACACAAGTCGAATCACCCGATCTTCAAAAGCTCAGGCCGGTTCTGTTTTGGGATACAGACATCCGTAAAATGAACTGGGAAAAACAAAAAAGTGCAATCATCAGAAGGGTTTTTGAAAGGGGTAATGAAACCGAAAAAACTGAGATACTGAGGTTTTATGGGGAACAAACAGTTCAGGATATGCTGACCACACATGAATAGTAAATTGCATAATTATACGGTATCACCATTATTGATGACAGCCCTCAAAACCTGCATGGCCAGCCCTGTGTTCGATGCTTTCCGGTTGGTAGGCGGCACGGCATTGAGCCTGCAAAGGGGTCACCGTAAATCGGCCGATATTGACCTGTTTACCGATGCAGCCTACGGGTCAATTGATCTTGGGGCCATCAATGCTTTTCTGCGGTCTTCTTTCCCATATGTGGATAGCTTTGCTGTTGAATCGCTGGGGTTGGGCAAGTCATTCTTTGTGGGTCATCATGCAAGCGATTGCATCAAATTGGATATATATTACACAGATGATTTTATTTCAGATATACACTGTGTTGAGGGTATCAGGATGGCTGGTATTGATGACATTATGGCGATGAAAATAGATGTAATCATGAGAGGGGGAAGAAAAAAGGATTTCTGGGATATCCACGAGTTAATGAATGAGTATTCCCTGAAAGATATACTGGCTTTGCATCAGCAGCGCTATCCCTATAGCCATGATGCGCCATTGATCACACAAAAGTTCAATGATTTTTCACTGGCAGATGATGGTTTTGAACCTGTTTGTTTGCGTGGAAAACATTGGGAATTGATCAAGCTCGATATCATTGATTTTGTGTCAAATGGCGATTGACTCAGCGAACAAAAATATCGTAAATAATCAATCAAAAATCCATAATACATCAATAAAATGTATTATGGATACATTTAATAGAACATAATATGTGTTTTTAATTGCACTAAATGGAACGTAAGATTCATAAGCGGCTGGTAAACTGGAAAATTCCGAATCGTCGGTGGAAATCCGACACCACATTGGATGAATACCGCCATCTGTGTAGAGACGCACGGCCGTGCGTCTCCGGAAGGCCGTTCCCCGTTCAAAACGTGTAAAATAATCAAGTATGATTGAAAAATGTGTATATTTGTAATATTATTATATCATGGCAGATAATATTGCAATACTGAAAAAGTACAATTTCTGGGATGGCATGTTCCCTGACCTTGGTTTCATCCGCAGGGACTATCTCGATAAAATACGTTCATTTACTGGCAACAGACTCGTAAAGGTGTTGGTAGGACAGCGACGTGCAGGGAAAAGCGTTATCCTAAGGCAAACCATTAAAGACCTGGTCGCTCAGGGTGTGTCTCCTGCAAATATTTTTTACCTGAATAAGGAATACACAGATTTCGACTTTGTATCGGATTACAAAGACCTTGACATGCTGATTAAGGCGTACCTTGAACTGCAGAAGCCTCATGGCAAGGTATACCTGTTTGTTGATGAGGTGCAGGATATTGCAGGTTGGGAGCGCCTGGTAAATTCCTATGCGCAAAATCATGTCGACAATTACGAAGTGTTTATTTCGGGGTCGAATGCCCATATGCTATCGGGAGAATTGGCCACCTTGTTATCGGGTCGTTACGTCGAGATGCAGGTTTTCACATTTCAGTACGAGGAATATGTGGCTTACCTTGAGCTGGAAAAGGGGAAGGCCAGTTTCCTGGCTTATTTGAAATCAGGCGGCTTGCCGGAATTGTTTATGTTGCCAAACGATGAAGTAAAGCGTAATTATTTGTCGGCGATCAGAGATGCCATTCTGTTGCGTGATGTGGTTCAGCGTTTCAATATCAAAGACACCCGGCTACTGGAAGATGTGTTCGCTTTTCTGGTGAATAATGCCTCCAACCTGGTGTCAGTAAATACCCTGGTCAATTATTTTGCATCAAAAAATCGCAAAACCAATTACGAAACATTATCCAACTATATCTCTCACCTGTCTGGTGCCTTCATCATCCACCAGGCCGAAAGATACCATATCAAGGGAAAGGATATTCTGTCGGGTAACTGCAAGTATTATATGAACGACCTGTCATTCAAAAATTTCCTGTATCCTGGTTTTTCATACGGTTACGGGTATATGCTTGAGAACCTGGTCTATTTACAACTCCGGCATGCCGGCTACCAAGTGTATGTGGGATATATCCGAAATCGGGAAATCGACTTTGTCGCCATAAAGAACGACCGGACCATCTATATCCAGTCAGCCTATATGCTAAACGAACAAACCACCATCGACAGGGAATACAGTCAGCTCGAAGCCATTCCGGATCACCATGAGAAATATGTGGTGTCGCTTGATGATTTAACCCTCCCTAACCGTGGTGGCATCAGGCATATACAAGCCTGGAATCTGACGGACAGCGTGTTGCATTGAAAA
>SKYG01000055.1 GCA_007128045.1 Bacteroidales bacterium
GAAGGCTTGCCTGCCAACGATTCTGTTTTTACACAGATCGAAATGCCGGTAATGATCACCACAAACCTGGGTACAATCCGACTGAAAGTATTGCAGGTGCAGGGTGGAGTTGACTTTAAAAAAGACCAAGTGGTTAACCTGAGCTATACCGCCGAGGTCGGACGCGGTGCTGTGAAACTTGAGTGGTTTCCGAGGGTGCAGATGATGGCAGGCAACCGTAATCTGCAACATATTGTGCCAGAAACCCAGGATCAAAAACTTCAGGAAAGACACCTGGCGTTTATCGATTGGAGCAAGGTTTTCTTTGCGCTGCAGCAGTTCAAGAACGAGCGCAGCTGGTATAACCTGAGCATGCAACCCGAAATGCTTCAGGCCATTATCAGGCAACCTTCATGGTACAATCTTTCCATCCCAGAAGGAGAGCTTGAGCCAAACACCTTCCGCAAGGTAAAGGAATGGGAAGAAATCGTCATAGCCTTACTGAAGGGTTATACTGAACGCTACTACAACATGATAAAGGCTGGTTTTTTGAGTGAGAGAATGGAAGCCGTTGAGCTCAGCCCGGATCACCCCAATTTCATGGATATGTATCGTGTTGAGATTGAAAATTCCAGACAGGATATAATCGATAAGATAACCAAAATCAATGGTGCCTTGCGTGAATTGGAATTTGGGAATGATGAAATGATTGCTAGCAACTTTACTATTTTTCAATTTCTGCAACATCTCTACAAACCCTTAATTTACATTGATGCAGAAAAGTACAGGGATGTTGTCAAAATCAGCCCGGTTGCATTGAACAAGGGGGAATACCAGTTTATCAGCCAATTGAAACGCTTTTTTGAGCAAAGCCCGCAGTTTTTTGCTGAAAAGAAATTGTATCTTTTGCGCAACACCAGCCGGAGAGGGATTGGCTTTTTTGAAGCCAATGGTTTTTATCCCGACTTTATTCTTTGGCTCATAGAAAAGGAGAGACAATACATAACCTTCATTGATCCCAAAGGCTTACGTCAGGTTAACGGATTCGACAATCCCAAACTGAAATTTTACCGAACAGTCAAAGAAAAGATCGAAGCACGTGTCAGGGAAAAAGACCCGGATGTTATCCTTAATTCATTCATTGTGTCACCTACACCTTTTGCCGACGTGCAGCACTGGAGGGATGGCGATCGAATAGCCGACTTCAACGCGAGAAATGTATTCTTTATGAATGAACAGAAGGAAAGCTTTGTGCAAATGATGCTTGAAAAGGTGGTCTCCGGATAAGCATTGATATAAAAAACATGGAGAGCCATGGCAGTCATAAAAAACAACGAAAGAAAACTTGTGTTCTGGGGTTCAAAGAATTCCTTCGTGACGGGTCTTGACCCGTTGGGCCTTCAGAATACGCCGATTTCTACATATGCTTTGCTGCTGCCTGGTATTACCAACCTGACAAACCGAATACGTTATTACGGTTTCTACTGCTGGTTGTTGGATTACTACGCCCGAAATATCCGGCATACCGACCCGACCGAACAATACAACTTCATTCGAAAGGCTGAATTGACCATGGCCATTGTGATGAAGTCAATGAATCCGGATTACTCACAGGTTACAGGCAGCCGGTTTGCTTCAGAAATGATTCAAAAACTGAATGACACATATTACGATATTGAGAACAATGCTGTAAAGAAGGGAGATAATCCAACCTATTGGAAAGGACCTTCTGGAGCCTTTGGCCAGTATTATGTGGGTGCCATGACAGATATGGCATTAATCATACTAAGTGATAACCGCAATTATATATCTACCAATGTGACTCACCATGATAACGTTAATGGAACGATGTTATCAAATGCATTTGAAAAAAACACAAGTGAACAAGCACGTGCCTCATTTATTAAGTGTATACAAACAGGAAAATTGCCTCTCGAAGAGATTGAATTCCTATATCGGCATTTCGCACTCAATGCAATAACCGTCGGAAACGATGAATGGGACCTGTACTGCCAGCTTATGCTCCAGCAGGATCATCCAATTCAGGAGGAGATTGATGATGCAAGAAGAACCAGTTTCAGAAAAAGTACACTCAAGCATGTACTGGATGTCATCAAGGAGTATGATGAATTCAATGGGTGGGGGTTTTATACCCAGCTGATTTATAGAAGCAAAGGCGTTCTTAATGGAGAAAGAACAGATGTTTTGGACTTATGGTATTTTTATCAATTGAATGAATTGTTCCACTTTGCTGCTGATAGTATATTCTGGGGAATGATGCATAAACTGGATGCCGAATACCATCAAATACATCTGCCAAGATTCATCAAAGAGTTTTGCGAAGATACCCTGGTGTATTTTCATGAGCATAACAATACTGGTGCCAGTACATCTTTGGAGGAAGCAATTGCATCAGTGCAAATCGATGAAGATTCTGTTCATCGCGATATAGAAGGCGCTATAAAAAACAAGGACTACAAAGCTGCTTCTGGATTGGGATTGTCATTGTTGCTGTCGATTTATAAAAACAACTATGAGAATACGGAGGCATTGCAGCACAAGGCCTTTTATTATGGTGTGCTGAGAGATGGGAATGTGTTAGAGCTTTTCGCCCAGATAAATTGCTGGAACGGCAATTTGTCTGATTTCCTGTTTGATTATTTATTACGCAATATCATTTTTCGACACCAATATGTCGCTTTTCGAAAAATGGGCAATGGAAATCAGTCCACATTGAAGTTTTTATTGGGAGAAAACTATATCCGACATATTGAAACCTTTGAACCCCGGTTTACTTCTCCAAGGCTATTTGCTTTGTTGAATATACTGACAGACCTTAATCTGATTACCCCGGAATATAAAGTTACTGATACCGGTGAAACCTTACTCAAAGAGCGGTTTTAATGGAGCTTGTAAAAGAAAATATCCTTGATTTGCTGGGTTCAGACAGCAGGAGATATCAATCAGCTATCTTGTCCTCTTTTTCATTCGACTTTTCCTTTTTTGAAAGCAGGGTGATGCGTTCACTAAAAGGTGCAGGGATTAGAAATATTCTTGTATTGGTCGACGAGTTGAGTTTAAATGAGCTGTTAGAGAATCCCAGTGGTATGGAGTTCCGAAGAAACATTGGTTATGGGATTTATCCGATACATGCGCCCGGGGCTTTCCATCCCAAGATTATTTTGTGTTCCGGGCCAAAAGAGGGTTTTCTTGCCATCGGATCCGGGAACCTAACCGCAGCAGGCCATGGCTCAAATGATGAACTGTAGTCAGTCTTTCACTATAAGGGATCAGACTCGGTCAATGCCCGAATATTTAGCCAGGCATGGAGCTATTTGATGTCAATATCTACAAATCTGGCAGGAAATTCGGCAGACAAAATTTTTAGGATGTCTCGTTACTCCCCATGGATTACAGAATTGCCAAAATCTGACCTGGTTGATTTTATATCAATTGGTTCTGATGAAATAGCCCTGCTGCCTGTTCATGAAGGAGATGAAACTATGGAGCTGGTTTATAAGCTTCTCAATCAAAAACATGTCGAAGAGATAAAAGTATTATCTCCATATTTTGAGAAGGATGGTTTATTGCTAAATAGTTTCAGAAAAAATTTTCCTGACGCAAAAATAAAGGTTGTTATTGATACGAAGTTTGGATTGCTACCTATAGAAATTGACCCCAGTAATATTGAATTTCATGATTGGCAATTATCTTACTCCGAAAGAGGTGATGAAATAAGCCGTTTGCATGGTAAGTTAATCGTTTTTTGTTTAGAAAGAAACGTGGAGTTGATAATATCGGGCAGCTCAAATGCCACAACGGCAGGTCGGCACTTCGGAAAAGAAAGCAAAAAACAAAGAGCTTAATTTGATAATAAGAAGAAACAAATCAGATTTATTCCGTGAGCTGGGATTAAATTTAACAAATGATTCTCTTATAGATTTAAACCAGATTAGATCAAATCAAACACCTGATGTGTTTGACAGAACAGATCAAATTAATCACCCAGTAAAAATAAAATACGCAGAGCTCGCTGGCTCTGACTTGAGTTTGAGTTCGAATGGCAGTAGCAAAAACACTGTTTCTCTGCAGGTCTTTGACAGGGATAGAAAATTAATTGAAACGACTAACCGGGTTTTATATCAATATCACTTGAACATTCAATTAAGTCAGATCGAAAGATTGCCATTTTTTGTTTGCTTTATAGACGAAGAGGATTGCAGAATTTCTAACTACTCGTTGATCCAGGATACGGCTATTCATTTAAAAACAAACCCAGATCCAAATACAGAAAGACTCGAATCAATGTTTGATAATATTGAAAGAGGGAATTTTGGGCAAGTGGCTGATTTGCTGGGCTTGGTAAGTTTTGTCCAGGAAGAAGAGTTGTCGACTAAAGGAACTTTTAATGCAGGTTCAACGGATACGGGCAAGGTTGAGGCATCCAAAGAATATGAGATTGCACCCACTTATGAGGCGTTTACGCATGTTTCGGAGGCTTATCTTCTAAAGCAAAAAGGCTTGCTATTCTCGCCAAGTGTTAGGATAGCGGAGTTTTTGGCGACGGTGAAAAGAAAGCAAATGCCAGTTGAGATTGAGACAAAGCAAAACCTCGAATCACAAATTATTGATACTGACAGCATAGAAGGAGAAGATTCTTTTAAAACCGCTTCGCACCGTTACCA
>SKYG01000208.1 GCA_007128045.1 Bacteroidales bacterium
ATCAAGTACCACCGTAATCACCCCATTCGAAACCTCCGCGTTCAGTGGCAACCGAATTTTTCTGCTGTCCAGGTCGGGGATGACCAGTGCAGGTTTGCCGAAGATAGGCAATACACCGGGACCAGCTGTGATGCCGACCACGCAATTGCTAAGAAAATCGAACTCCAATACATTGCCGGGGGCTGACTGCCCCGAAACGTGGTAATGCAAAGTCACCCTGTGGTCCTTTGCCGTAATAGAAGTAGCTGTTTGGCTGCCACCAGCCATGAAGCCACCTTTTACCATTTGAAAGCCCCCCTGTATCAGACCCGGATTGTAGTTCGGGTTCTTACGCGGCAGCAACGTTCCGGTCTCCTCCAGGTGCTGAGCCATTTCAGTAGCCATCTGATTGGTCAGAAGAGGATATACAGCAGCCAGGTTGCATGTTTCACCAGGATCAATGCTCAGGTCATACAATTCATATTCATCCTCCTGGTTGATCCCGGTATTAAAGAAGCGCATCAGCTTCCACCTGCCATCAATCATCGCTACATTCGACACATTTCCTGTTGCAAGCACCGTATGGGGGAATACCGTGTAAACAGGGCCACGTTCAAATGGTTCGCCCCGCCAGACCGGCAACGCACTTTTCCCGTCGAGCGGCCATCCTTCCGGCGGTTCTATGTCTAAAATATCCAATACCGTAGGGAAAAAGTCATAACTGATGTTTACGGCATCAGTCATGGTATTGAACTCAATTTGACCGGGCCAGGAAACGATCAGTGGAACACGGATCCCTCCTTCATAATTGTTGCCCTTACCGGCTCGCAAAGGATTGTTGCTGGTGGGGTTCTCCCCTTCCGGACGGTCGTACATATTTCCCCCATTGTCGGAGGTGAAGATCACGATGGTATTGTCAAGTAGTCCCTGCCGCTCCAGCTCTGCCATGACCTTGCCCACATTGTCGTCGAGGGTCTTTACCATAGACCCCATGATGGCGGAACGCTGGTACCATGCTGACTCGGCAAACGGGCGGTAGGCTTCGATGTCTTCGGCTTTGCCCTGAAACGGGGCATGCACGTTGTAGGGCCACAGCGCAAGGAAAAAAGGATCATCGGCACTCTCAGCAATGAATTTCACTGCCTCGTCGCCCAACACATCGTCGACATTCGGACTGCCCTCTACCTGTGGCAGATTTGACACCGCTGGCCAGGGTCCAAAGAATCCGGGTGATGGAGGTCCGGGAGTGCCCCGGCCACCAACGACCACATCAAACCCGAAATTCTCGGGAATATACGGAGCATGTCCCAAATGCCATTTCCCCATCAATGCGGTTCGGTAACCATTATCGTTTAATATTTGTGAGATGGTCGTGCTTTCCAACGGCAAACGCGAACGCGTACCAGGATTTGTCATCGGATGGCCTGGTCCACCTGTTTCTGATTCCTGTGGATCGAGAACCACCTCTGCGAGATGGCCGGTAGGCGATGTAAACCTTACCCTTCCCACGGTCTGACCAGTTAATGTGGCTGCACGGGTTGGAGAGCACAGCGGACTGGCGGCATAGGCATTGGAGTAACGGATGCCCCTGGCAGCCAGGGCATCAATATTAGGGGTGTGAAATGTTTCGCTGCCATAAATGGAAAGGTCGCGCCAACCCAGATCATCAACCATGATATGAATGATGTTGGGTCTGGATGACTGACTGGCTTCAGCTGTTGGTGTAACACCTAACAGCCCGGCTACAACCATGGAAGATTTTGTCATCGTTATCAGATAGTTCATAGAATTCACTTTGTAACTGTCCACCTGTAGGTATAATACGTATTAGTTTAACGATGAATAATGAGCTTTCTGGTAGTCAGTTTGCCCTTTGAAACTATTTTAACCATGTACAATCCATGTTGAAGATGATGCACCGGAATACTATGCGAGTCACTACCAGTCAGCTCTCTCTCCAACAGAATTCTTCCATCAAGAGAAACAATACTCAGGGTAGCAGAAAAGCTGCTTCCAGCAGATACGGTGAAAATATCTGATGCAGGGTTCGGATACAATAGCAGTCCTGGCTCCGGTGAAGAAATAACCTCTGTATTCGTAGCAGAGGTATGAACCACGACCTCCTGATGAATGTCGCCATAGGTCACCGACACGGTATAGCTGCCCGGATTTGCCGTCGGACTGGTGAGGATGCTGGCCATATTGCCATGGATAACCGTAGAGGGCCTCATGACTTCAGAAACAGGTTGGGAGCTGATGGCCATCCAGTCGAACATGATCTCGCCAAGCGGGTTGGTGGTACCCGGATCCATTCGAACACGGGTTATATGTTGCTGAGTCACCCAGTCTGGGATATGACTGAACGAGTATATTTTCCATCCGCTCTCTATTGGATAGCTGGTAGACCTGTGACCACCCTGAAAGAACCAGTATAGCTGACCGGTGGTTGATTGGTCTGAATACATCCGGAATGAAACATACGGCAGTGCCGAGCCGTCGAGAGAACTATCTGTAAAAAAGAAGTATGGATCGATAGGCATTATTGGTGAAACGGTGGCATGCAACAGGCCATCGGCAAAAACGACGTTATCAAGTTTGACTATCCCACTCACCTCAGAGGATGAATGCATGGGCCAAAACTTTTCAATACCTGCCCTGTTCTTGGGTTCACTGCCAAGGATGATCCCATCACCACTTATTGTAATGTGAAGTTGATCAGGGTTTATCACCATATTTGGATTCCTGAACCGTATTACAATCCTGTTTGTCAATGCAGGGTCAGGCTCCATGGTAAGGTACTGCGGCTCCAGCTCGTAATCGTCTCTGTGTGCCGTCTGTTCGATGGTTTTGAGCTCACTCCAGGGCCCGTGCAATTCTTTTTTGGAAACGGCCCGCACCCTTACCTGATATGTGGTGGCAGCATCTGCCATCAGGGAGGTTTGGTTCATCGTAGAAGAAAAACTTTGCTCCCAGTTGATCCCGTCAGCGGATTTCTGTATCTCGAAATGCGAGAAGTCACCCCAGTCGTTCCAGACCGGCAGCAGGTCAGACCAGATTTTGTCACTCCACGAGAGATGTAATGTGTTATTTCGCCAGTAGCCATACACTCCCATAACCACAGGTGGGGTATAATCTATTTTCTCGCCTTCAAACCCAAAGGGGATCTCTTCTCGCTGCTGCATAAAATCGGATATTGCATCGGCAAACCTGGAGTCGGTAAGAGGGAAGCGTTTGTCGTCATCTGGTTCATGCTTCCACCACCCGGGAAAAAGAAAACGACAATGGTTGTTGTAAAAAAGATTCAGGTCTGCTAAGCTTCTGTCGTATAACAATTGAGATTGGGGTGCTGTATTTGGCGCCGTATGCCATTCAAATATGCCCCAGTTTTTCGCATATTGTGTCATAAGCGCAGGGTCTATGGGACCAAAGCGGGTGATCCCTACTGTTTGGAATTTTTCAAGATAGCCGGTCCAGACTGTAGATGCAGAGCTTCTGTTCCTCCCCCCGGCCCCGGTAAAGTTTCCCAAAGCCTCGCCGGGTATCTGATGGGCATAAAACAGTTCATGCGGCAGGCCGGCATCGGCCATCACATCAAACAGGTCTCTGACAAAGTTACGTACCATGTGCTGCCGAAAGCCAAAAGCAGGTGCTTCCGGATTTCCTGGTGGATAGAGGCCACCATGGTCAGGGATATCATAACTCCAGGCCCTCCAAAATCTGGAAGAGACATTGATGATGCGCGGTGCATCAAAGCCTCCGGGAGTAAACCCTGTTCCTGTCTCAGGTGTACAGTTAAAATCCTCATCTGTAATTGGATCGGGAAAATGTTCCAAATCCCAATACCGCAGGTTCCATGTGGTAAACTGTCTGCCAAAGTATTCATTAAAACTGATGCCGCTGTCATTCGCATCATCTGGTGTTGGGTCGTCATAAAACTGACTCCGCATAACCCCATCAACGTTGATCAACGGCCCAATGACCTGGCTGCAAGCCCCCTCACCGGGAAACTCGCCCGAGGTAGCATCATACATTCCCCTGTGGCGCAGCCAGTCGCGAAACTCTGTGATGGCAAAAGGGCTGTAATCAGCGAGTTTGTCATTATTATGGTGGCCTCCAATGGCCAACTCCTCCTCTATAGGCCCATTGATACTGGTGATCACCCCCGGGAAGTCTTCCATCAACTGTTTGGCCGCCTCCGCCCACTTACGGGCCTCTGATGCATTAAACACCCGCAGAGGAATAGCATATCGCGAAGGACTGGGTATTTTATAATCACGCTGGTCTTCAGGAACCTCTATCGTTCCTGTACTGGTAAACGCCCCCTTCCAGTCGATTCCGTCTTTGCGCCACTGATACAAACGCAGGTCGTTGTCAGCCACATTTCGGAAAGCATTCCTGGTGTGCGACTGAAGGGCAAAAATGAGTCCGATGTGTACCCTGTACTCCTGGGCCAACTGGAGATTCTGCCGAACCTCTCCATCAACATTCGGATGATAAATGGATGAAAAGCCCAGCCGGTGATACAAATTGCCCCCACCGAGTTGCTCTTTCATCTTGATGAACTGGGCACGTTTTTCCTCGTAGGTCAATGCTCCCGGAATACGATCTCGCTCAAACAAAGGCATGATGTAGAAGCTATTCTCAGGAGAGGCCCTTGGCAACTCCTCA